>JAEMSB010000071.1 GCA_016463045.1 Niveispirillum sp. | reverse complement strand
TGATGCACGCCAACGACACGACCGCCGGGCATACCGACATACGGCCCGGCGATTGGATCGACCGCTACCTGCCGGTGGCGTGGCGCCCCTATGCGCGTCTGGCCCGGCTGGACAGGCCTATCGGCACTTGGCTGCTGCTGCTGCCCTGCTGGTGGTCCATCGCGCTGGCGGCGCCGGCGGGGGGCGGGCCCAATCTCTGGCTGATGTTCCTGTTCGGCGTCGGTGCCGTGGTCATGCGCGGGGCCGGCTGCACCATCAATGACATCCTGGACCGGCATCTCGATGCCCGGGTCGAACGCACCAAGGTCCGCCCCATCCCCAGCGGACAGGTCACGGTGCGCCAGGCCATCGGTTTCCTGGTGGCGCAGCTTCTGGTCGGTCTGCTGATTCTGGTGCAGTTGAACCTGTTCGCCATCGCGATGGGCGTCGCCTCGTTGCTGTTGGTCGCGACATATCCCCTGATGAAGCGGATCACTTGGTGGCCGCAGGCCTTTCTGGGCCTGACCTTCAACTGGGGCGCCCTGCTGGGCTGGGCGGCGGTGCGTGGTGATATCGGCTGGCCGGCGGTGCTCCTCTATGCCGGGGGTATCCTCTGGACGCTCGGCTATGACACGATTTATGCCCATCAGGACCGGGAGGACGATGCCCATGTCGGGATCAAATCCACTGCCCTGCTGTTCGGCAATGATTCCCGGCGGTGGGTGGGCGGCTTCTATACCGGCGCCTTCATCTTCTGGCTGCTGGCGCTGGAACCGATGGGCATGTTCTGGGGCATCTTCGTGCCCCTTGCCGCCACCGGTGCCCTGATGGTCATGCAGGTGCGGGGCTGGGACATGAATGACCCCGCCGATAGTCTGGCCACCTTCAAGGCGGCGCGCTTCATCGGCATGGCTTTGTTGGTGGCCATCATTGTCGGCATCGCCAGCCTGCCGCCCGCCCCGCAGGGTGGTGGCGGCTTCGCACCGGGCGGCAATCGCGGCCTGCCCAATCCCTATATGCAGCAGCCGATGCTGCAGATGGCCGATCTTGTCACCGTCCCCAGCCTCCGCTGATCCCGCCGCCTTCATCCGCCTGCATACCGCCCCGGCCCCCGTGCCGCTATGCCCCGACATCCATCTGTGGCAGGCGACGGAAATCACGCCCATCTGGCACGCGACCGAGGATTGGTTGCAGAAAAATGGCGTCCCGCCACCCTTCTGGGCCTTTCCCTGGGCGGGTGGGCAGGCGGTGGCGCGGCTGATCACCGATGATCCGTCGCTGGTGGCCGGAAAGCGGGTGATGGATTTCGCCGCCGGATCGGGGCTGATCGCGATTGCCGCCATGAAGGCGGGGGCGGCATCGGTCACGGCGGTGGAGATTGACCCCTTCGCCATCACCGCCACCGGCCTGAATGCTCACCTGAATGGCGTCACCATCACCGGCCTGACCCAGGACATTATCGGCCAGCCTCTGCCCGGTATCGATATCCTGCTGGCCGGCGATGTCTGTTATGAGCGGCCCTTCGCCGAAGCCGCGCTGGCCTGGTTCCGTGTCCTGGCCCGCTCCGGCACGTCCGTCCTGGTCGGCGACCCTGGCCGCGCCTATCTGCCATCGCAGGGGCTGGACAAGGTCGCCACCTACAATGTGCCGACAACGCTGGAATTTGAGGATCGGGCGGTGCGGGTCACCGATGTCTGGCGGGTGCCGGCGAATTAACGCTGTTCCACCAACGACCTGACAATATGGTCAGCCAACATCTCGGTTGCCTTCTGTACAGTGCCGGTTGGCCGGTGAAGCACGATCTCGACATCACCGGGAGGGGGGAGGTTCAGGCCGGCCTCCACCACCTGCAAGCCCGATCCCAGCATGTCACGGGACAGGATGGTGATGCCCAATCCGGCATTCACGGCGGCCTGAAGGCTGGCCAGGCTGGGGCTGCTATAGACGATCCGCCAGGGCAGACCGGCTTTCTCCAGCATCTCCAGCGCCCGATGGCGGTAAAAATCAGGGGCGGGTGCCAGGACCAGGGGCAGTGGCTGCCCCGCCAGATGCAGCAGCCGTGGCGATGCCGCCCAGACCAGCGGCTCTCGCCAGACTCGCTGCCCGTCGCCGCTCCCCTGCGCGTCCCGCTTGCACAGGACCAGATCCAGATTCCCACGGGCAAAGCCATCCAGCAGGTTCGCGGTGAAGTCGCACCGCACCTCCAGCGCCACCTGCGGATGGGCACGGGCAAACCGGAAAAGGATCTCGGAAAGGTGGGTTGTCGCGAAATCTTCCGGCGTGCCCAGGCGTACGGACCCTTCCACCGCCGGCTCCATCAGAACCGCGCAGGCTTCGCCCGCCAAGTTCAGCAGACGCCGCGCATAGATCAAAAGCTGCTCGCCCTCCGGTGTCACCTCGAACGACCGGCCTTCGCGGTGGAATAGGCGCCGGCCCAGACCTTCCTCCAGCCGTTTGATCTGCAGGCTGACGGTGGATTGAGTGCGGCCCAGCCGTTCGGCAGCGCGGGTAAAGCCGCCCGATTCCACAATGGTGATAAAGCTGCGCAGCAGGTCCAGGTCGAACGGGGGTAAGGGCGTGGGCATAGGCCTATCCAGTTAGGAGACGGCGAACCACCTGATAAACTGGACCGCAGGCCAGAATGGTAAAGGGCAGCTCGATGACGACGCACTTTTCGGCCCGCGACGGGCTGCCCGCTTGACCAGACCGCTCCTGCCACCGATCTTACGCCGCGACCTGTGACCCGGAACCCCCGAAGGCCTATCATGCCCTATAGCTCACTGCGCGACTTCATGGCCCGCCTGGAAAAGGAAGGCCGCCTGGTCCGCGTGACGGAACCCGTCTCCACGGTTCTGGAAATGACGGAGATCCATACCCGCCTGCTGGCGGAGAAGGGGCCGGCTGTCCTGTTCGAGAATGTGATCCGGGAGGATGGGACGCGCAGCCCCATGCCCGTCCTGATCAACCTGTTCGGCACGGTGGAGCGGGTAGCCTGGGGCATGGACCGCGAACCGCATGAGTTGCGTCAGGTGGGGGAGACGCTGGCCTTCCTGAAGCAGCCCGAACCGCCGCGCGGCCTGAAGGAGGCATTCCAGCTTTTGCCGCTGGCCAAGCAGGTCATGGCCATGCGGCCCGGCACCGTTTCCAAGGCGCCCTGTCAGGAGGTGGTGCTGACAGGGAACGAGGTGGACCTGTCGCTGCTGCCCATTCAATCCTGCTGGCCGGGGGAGCCGGCGCCTCTGATCACCTGGCCCCTGATCGTCACTAAGGGTCCGTCAGAAGCCCGCGAGGATAATTTCAATCTCGGCATTTACCGCATGCAGCGGCTGGGTCGGAACAAGACCATCATGCGCTGGCTGAAGCATCGCGGCGGCGCGCAGCATCATCAGCGCTGGAAGCAATCCGGCAAGCGGGAGCCGCTGCCCGCCGCCGCCGTGCTGGGCGCCGATCCCGGCACCATCCTGGCCGCCGTCACGCCCGTGCCGGAGACGCTGTCGGAATACCAGTTCGCGGGCCTGTTGCGCGGCAAGAAGGTCGATCTCGTTGATTGCAAGACGGTGCCGTTGAAGGTGCCGGCCACGGCGGAGATCGTGCTTGAGGGCTATGTCAGCCTGGATGAATATGCCGATGAAGGCCCCTATGGCGACCATACCGGCTATTACAATTCGGTCGAGCCGTTCCCCGTCTTCACGGTCACGGCCATGACCATGCGTCGCGACCCGATCTACCTTTCCACCTTTACGGGTCGCCCACCGGATGAGCCCAGCGTGCTGGGCGAAGGCCTGAACGAGGTGTTCATCCCCCTGTTGCAGCAGCAATTCCCAGAGATCGTGGATTTCTGGCTGCCGCCGGAAGGCTGTTCCTACCGGATCGCCGTTGTTTCGATGAAGAAGGCCTATCCCGGCCACGCCAAGCGCGTGATGATGGGCGTCTGGTCCTTCCTGCGTCAGTTCATGTACACGAAATTCGACATTGTCGAGGATTCCGACATCAATGCGCGTGACTGGAAGGATGTGATGTGGGCCGTCAGCACCCGCATGGACCCCGTCCGCGATATCACCATGATCGAGGGCACGCCCATCGACTATCTGGATTTCGCCAGCCCGGAATCGGGCCTGGGCGGCAAGGTCGGGATGGATGCCACCAACAAGCTGACGCCTGAAACCCATCGGGAATGGGGGGAAAAGCTGTTCATGGAAAAAGGCGTGGTGGACAAGGTCACGGACATGTGGGACCGCCTGGGCCTGCCGGGTACGGGTAAGCCGATTTGGTAAGCGTAGGGTGAGGCATCCTGTCTTATCCGAACAATCGTACCGACCGGGTGACTGAACATTTTCTGCGTCAGTGAAGACTATGAATAATTACGCTCCGCAGATTTTCTTTCATGATCTTTGTTTATGGCGCGGGGTGAAATCGTATAATCTTTTGCGTGCTTCCCTCTGCCAGCGGGTCTTCCTGGCACACCCCGTATAGCACCATCGCCTTGATGGTTTCGCTGATGTGGGGTGGGGGGCCGGTTTGGTCTTCATGGGGACGGGTATGATGGTGCCATCGGCAAAGCGCCGTGCAGGCGGGAGGGGGAGACACAACGTTGGTCATGGCCTTCCGACCCTGCCTTTGTTCTTCCTGTTATCGCTGTCCTTGATCCTCACCTTGACCCTGTCGCGGCCTGGATGGGCGGCGGAACTGCGGATCGGTGCCCCTGAAATGCCACGCAGTCCCGACCCCCATTACGGGCTCAACTGGGGTGACCGTTTCTATTATGGTCAGGTGTATGAAGGGCTGGCCGACACGGATGGCTATAATAAGGTGTTGCCGGCCTTGGCTGAAAGCTGGGAGCAGACGAAGTCCGGGTGGGTATTCCGGCTGCGTCGGGATGTGCGCTTCCAAAATGGCCGACCGCTGACCACCCGAGATGTGATTTTCAGCCTGTGCCGTGCCCGCAATCTTCCCGATGCTCCCCGAACCTTCACAAAAACCCTCAGTGTCGTTGAAGAACTGACGGCCCTGGACCCGCACCTGCTTTTGATTCGCCTGCTGGATGGGGATCAGCGCTTTCCCCTGGCTGTGGCCACCATCCCCATCGTCTCCGCCCCTGTGGGCGTGCAATGGCGCTTTGCCTCTTCTGCCTGTGAAGGCACAGGTGGTATTGACAGCGCTGCCTTCGCCGATCCGGCCCTGCTGGCCGGCACCGGCCCCTATCAAATGGCCGACTTCACGCCTGACCGTATCCTCCTTACCCGCAATCCCCGTTATCGGGAAAAGGGCCAGCCTTGGCAGCAAGTGGCGCTGGTGCGGCTGAATGAAAGCGGGTTGGTCCGCAATATCCTCGATCGGTCGGTGGATATCGTCTATGCCCCGCCTGTGGCGGCGATGGAGTTTGTGGACGCGCAGGGCGGGGTTAATGTCCATCTGATGCCGTCTACCTCCCTTACCTTTTTGCAGTTCAACTGGCGGTCAACGGCCCCATCGCCGCTCCGGGATGTGCGGGTACGCCAGGCGATGCGCTTGGCCATCCCGCGTGATGTCCTGTCCCGCCGCTTCATGCCGGGGCTGGTGACGCCCACCGGGCAGGTGGCATTGCCCGGCGCCTCTGACCGGTCGCCAAACATTCCCGATGATGAATACGACCCGGCCGCAGCCCAGCGCCTGTTGGCAGAGGCCGGATATCCCAACGGTATCAGGATCCGCCTGCTGACCAGCCCATCGCAATATCGGGTGGCCAAGATTCTGGCTCTTTTCCTGGCCAAGGCAGGGATCAATGCCGATGTCGACGAAGATACGGCAGAGCAGGTGGTAGCCCGGCGGCGGTCCGGGGATTACGACGTCTATTGCATGGGCCGCATCTATAATGCCGCCGACATGCCTGATACCTTCCATTCCCTGTTGGGCGGGCCGGGTGCCGGCCTGATGCCCGGCGATCGCAATTATGGCGGCTATTCCGATCTGACTTTCGACCAGCTGGTAGCCAGTGCCCGTGCCGCCCGCACCGATGTTGCCCGCGATCAACTCCTGCAAAAGGCCGCTAACCATGCCTATGCTGATGCGGCGTGGATACCGGTCTTCCACACAAAAAGCGCCTGGATTGCGCAGTCGCGGGTACGTATGCAGCCCCGCTTGGATCGCACCCTGCGCATCAACGAAATCACGCCGGTGGAAACGGCTGGACTCCTGACCCGTTGAACAGGTAGAGGGCCGCATACAATAACAAGCTGATGGTCTTGCCATCTTGAATGCTGCCGTCGCGAATGCCTGTCAGCGCGTCGTCGATGCCGATCTCCAGCACACTGATATCCTCCCCTTCGTCCGCATTGCCACCGCCGCTTCCCACCCGATCCGATGGCCGATAAGGAGCTGCGAAAAAATGCAGCTTCTCGGTCACCGATCCGGGGCTCATGAAGGCCTCGAACAGCTTCTGCGGCTGTCCGATGACATAGCCAGTCTCCTCCATCAGTTCCTGGCGGATACGGTCAGCGGGGTCGGCACCGTCCAGCAGCCCGGCTGGTGCCTCCGTCAGCAGATCGTCATGGCCATTGACGAAGGCGGGAAACCGGAACTGCCGCGTCAGCACGACGGTGCGGCGGTCGGGATCGTACAGCAGAATGGTGGCCCCGTTCCCCCGGTCATAGGTCTCCCGGCTCAAACTCTGCCAGGAGCCGTCGGCGCGGCGGTAATCAAGGCGGGTTTTCTTCAGCACGTACCAGTCGTCGGACAGCAGGGTTACTTCCTGGACGCGGATACGGTCGGTAATGGACATGGGGTAGGCTCCCTTAACTGATTTCGTGCATTATCGTGTAAAATCGTGTAGAGTCACGACAAATCATGAAGGATCGTAAGATGCTGACACAGCAGCGCAAGACGATGATCCTGTCGGCCCTGAAGCGGGACGGGCAGGTGGTGGCAAAGGATTTCGCTACCAGCCTTGGCCTGTCGGAGGATACGATCCGTCGCGACCTGCGGGAGATGGCGGCCGACGGCCTGTTGCAGCGGGTGCATGGCGGAGCATTGCCGGCTTCGCCCGCAGTCGCCGACCTGACAATCAAGGCGGCGCAGTCACCCAATGCCAAGCGGGCGCTGGGTCTGGCTGCGGCGCGGATGATCCGGCCCGGTCAACTGATCTTCGTTGATGGCGGCACCACCTGCTTGGCCATGGTCCATGCTCTGCCGCGTGACCTGCGCGCCATGGTGGTCACCCACAGCCCGGTGATTGCTTCGGCCCTGGTCGACCACCCGACGGTGGAGGTGGCGCTGATCGGCGGGCGGCTGTTCAAGCATTCCGGCGTCTGCGTGGGCGCGCAGGTGCTGGACGGCATCCGCCGTTTCCAGGCCGATCTCTATGTCATGGGCGTCACTGGCGTGCATTCCGGCATCGGCCTGACCACGGGCGATATGGAGGAGGCCGATGTGAAACGCGCCTTTGCCAATGCCGCCGCCGAAACGCTGGTCCTGGCGACGCGGGAAAAGATCGGTGCCGCATCCCCGCACATCATCGGTCCTGCCAGCCTGATGCAGACGCTGCTGGTGACAGGTGAGGTGGGGGAAGGGGTGTTGGCCCCCTTCCAGACCGCAGGCGTGTCGGTGCTGCGAGCCTAAGCGTTATTCTTCGTCCGGCGCGGCGGGGGCCGCGACGTTGCGGAAGCCCATGGCCACCAGATAAGTCTCGCTGCTGTCCTGCCGGCTGGCGGCGGGCTTGGCGTGGCGGACCGTGGCGAAATCCTTCTTCATTTGGGCCAGAAGCTCCCGCTCCGCCCCGCCCTGGAACAGCTTGCAGATGAAAGTGCCGCCGGGGGCCAGCACCTCGACCGCGAACTGATAGGCCATCTCCGCAAGGCCGGCGATGCGCAGATGGTCGGTCTGGGTATGGCCGGTGGTGTTGGCCGCCATGTCCGACATCACGATATCGGCGGGGCCTTGCAGCAGCGCCTTCAGGCGGGCCGGCGCCTCTGGAATGGTGAAATCCATCTGGAAGGTGGTGGCGCCGGCTACAGGCTCCATCTCTAACAGGTCGATGCCGATCACCTGACCGGTACCGCCCTTGTCCGATTTCGACTTTTCCACCGCGATCTGGGTCCAGCCGCCGGGGGCCGCACCCAGATCGACGATGCGCTGCCCACGCTTCAGGAAGCTGAACTTCTCATCCAGCTGCAACAGCTTGAAGGCGGCCCGGCTGCGGAAGCCGCGCTTCTTGGCCTCGGCCACATAGGGGTCGTTCAGTTGCCGTTCCAGCCAGCGGGCCGACGACACCGACCGCCGCTTGGCGGTTTTCACGCGCACGGCCTGATTGCGGCCGGTGGGGACGTTGCCGGAGGACTTGGTCATGGGAACAGCGCCATCAAACGATAAGGAAGATCAAGCGGGCACCATCGCCGGAACTGTCCGCCCTGACAAGCGGCGGCTGGTCAACCCTGCCTAGCCGCGCCGGCGCCGGTGACGGGCGGCGGCGGCCAGTTCGCACAGGATGCCTTCGCGCACGCCCCGGTCGGCGATGCGCAACTGCGGCACCGGCCATTGCCGCCAGATGGCGTCCAGGATGGCGCAGCCGGCCACCACCAGATCGGCGCGATCACGGCCCACACAGGGCTGTCCGGCCCGGCCCATATAATCCAGGCCCAGCAGCGTCTCCGAAATCGACCGCGCCTTGTCCCGATCCAGGAAGGCGCCATCGACGCGGGAGCGGTCGTACCGGGCCAGCCCCATCTGGATGCCGGCCAGCGTGGTGACGGTGCCCGACGCGCCCAGCATCTGTACCCGCCCCTCGGCCACGGCCTTGGAGATGCCGTTGCGGGCATCGAAATCGCCCAGCCCCTCGGCTACCCGGTCCATCATGCGGCGGTAATCATGCGGACAGACCCGGTCGCCGCCATAGGTCTCTGTCAGGTTGACGACACCCAGTGGCACGGAAATCTGGTCGATCACGCGCGGGCGACCCCGGACCAGTTCGGTCCAGATCATCTCCGTCGATCCGCCGCCAATATCGAAGACCATGGCGTATTGGATGTTGGGATCCAGCAGGGGAGCGACACCGGCCAGGGCCAGCCGCGCCTCCTCCTTGGGGCTGATGATCTCGATATCCAGCCCCGTCTCGTCCTGCACACGGGTCAGGAACTCATCGCAATTGTCGGCGCGGCGGCAGGCCTCGGTCCCCACGGCGCGCAGATGGCTGACGCCACGCCGCTCCATCTTCGACCGGCAGACCTTCAGCGCCTGCACCGTGCGGGACATGGCGTCATCACACAGCCGGTCGCTGCGGGTCAGCCCCTCGCCCAGGCGCACGATGCGGGAAAAGGCATCGATGACGCGGAACCCCTCGCGGCAGGGCCGGGCGATCAGCAGACGGCAATTATTGGTACCCAGATCGAGGGCGGCCAGAACCGGCGCGCGGTTGGCGCAGGCAGTGTCGGCCGTGGGGATTTCCGCCCCACCTGGCACCGGGTCCATCCCGGTTCTGCCTGCCGCACCATTATCCACTTTGCCTGATCCCTTTGCTTGCCGCGTTCCGTCCTGCAACGGATATGGGTGATGTTCAAAACTCTGTCACCCTATCGTAACCGATGCCTGCCCGCCCGCAAGCGCCGTTCAAGCAGCCCTTCCTTGACCGGTGATGAACAGGCGGGTCGGCACCCAGCGTTTACCCCTTATGCATTTTTATGTGAAGAAAGGGGTTCACAACCCCAAAACCCGATGCTATAAGCCCGCCCACCCCGACGGCGAGACGCGCACGACATCGCGAAACGCCTAATCGGATGGGGGATCGTCTAACGGTAGGACAGCGGACTCTGACTCCGCCAGTCTAGGTTCGAATCCTAGTCCCCCAGCCAACCTTTGAGAAGCGCCCGACTTGGTCGAGGCGCTTTTTTCATGTCCGTGCCACACGAAAAAAGGGGGGCGGACCCTGTCGATCCGCCCCCTCCGAGTGACCCCGCCTCAGCACGGGGTAAGCATTGCAGTTCCTCAATCGCCGGCGTCGCTGCCTTTACTCCGCCGCCGCCAGGAAGCCGCCCGACTGCCGGTGCCAGAGCTGGGCATAGCGGCCGCCCAGGGCTAGCAGTTCGTGATGGCTGCCTTCCTCCACCACCTTGCCGCCCTCCAGATAGAGGATGCGGTCCATGCCGGTGATGGTGGACAGGCGGTGGGCAATGGCAATCACGGTGCGGCCTTCCATCAGGGTCCAGAGCGCGCCCTGGATCAGATGCTCCGACTCGCTGTCCAAGGCACTCGTCGCCTCGTCCAGGACTAGGATGGGGCTGTCTTTCAGCAGGGCGCGGGCGATGGCCACCCGTTGGCGTTCCCCACCTGACAGCTTCACCCCCTGTTCGCCGACAATCGTGTCGTACCCTGTCGGACGCTTCATGATGAACTCGTCGGCATGGGCCTTCATGGCGGCGGCACGGATTTCCTCCAGGCTGGCGCCCGGCTTGCCATAGGCAATGTTCTCCCCCACCGTCCGGTGGAACACGCCCGGCTGCTGCGGCACCTCGGCCACCGCTTCGTTCAGGCTTTGCAGCGTGACATGGGCGATGTCCTGGCCATCGATCAGCACACGACCATATTGCGGGTCATATTGACGCCGGATCAGGCGGACCAGCGTGCTTTTCCCGGCACCTGAGCGGCCCACCAGCCCCACCTTCTCACCGGGCTTGACGGTCAGGTTCAGGCCGTTGAAGACCTTGGTCCCGTCAGCAAAGCTGAAATGCACCTCCCGCAGCTCAATCCCGCCGGCCCGCACCCGCAGCGGCGGGGCGCCGACCGTATCGGTGATCTCATGCGGGGCGGAGACCAGATCCAGCGCCTCTGACAGCGTGCCCAGCTCCTCAAAGAAGGTCAGCATGCGATCGGACAGGTGCCAGACGGTGTTGGAAATCTGGAAGGCCAGCGTAAAGACCAGCGTGAATTCGCCGATCGTCATGCCGCCCGACAGGGTGCGGTGGATGGCGACCCAGACCAGCGCGCCCAGCAGCGCCACGATGGACAGCATCTGGAACAGCCGCATGGCCACCAGGAACCAGCGCAGCCGGCGCGACCGGAACCGTTCCTCATTCACGTAATGGCCCAGGAAGGACCGTTCGAAGAAGGTGCGGGCAAAACCGCGGATCAGGTCCGCATTGGTGATGGCGTCGATGATCCGGCCGGACGAGCTGGACACAGCCTCGCTCATCTTCTCCGATAGCGAGAAGCAATGGCGGGCCAGCCAGCCGGACACGGCCACATAGACCACCATCCAGACCGCCAGCACGGCGGAGAAGACCGGCGCCGCCGTCCAGAGCAGGGCCAGGGCCACCGCCAGCAGCACCACGACCCGGATCACATCCCACATCAGGATTTCGATCACGCCCAGGACGGCATTGGCCCCCTGCTTGATCTTCTGCCCCAGCTTGCCGGCGAAATTATCCTGGAAATAGCGGGGGCTGTGCCCCAGCAGCCAGGCGAACATCCGCTTCTGCGCCAGCGCCCGGATGGAGGGCGAGGTGTAGATATCCACGATCTGATAGACGCGGTACATGCCCATGCTGCCCAGCCAGATGGCCAGCAGCATGACGAACCAGCCCATCACGCCCAGACCCAGCACGTCGTTGGCGGGCGCACCACCCGTGGCCTGCGTCAGGGCATCGACCACGGCCTTCAGGGCATAAGGCTCAAACGCCTCAATCCCCTGACCGATGGAGACGGCCAGCACCATCAGGGTCAGCCGGCCCGCGAACTTCTCCCGGATCAGGCCCCACATGAAGGCAAACGGCTTCGGCGACAGGGGCTTGGGCTGCTCCTGATCCTCCCAGGCGAAATCTTGGTCCTGACGCTCCAGACTATCAATACGCACCGCGCGCATCCCGGCGCGCAACATGCCGGCAAACATCTTCCACCCCATCTCCGGCCCAGGGCCATCCCCGCACCGCACAATACATCCGATATCGGAAGTGATGCGGTATGGTTAGGATTCTGTCAACGGGGAAAAAACTTTCCCGACGCATCAAATGGGCTTGGGCGTCGGGGCCGTTCCCGGCGATGTGAAACATTGTGAGACACGGGGCGCGGTGATGTTTCACTGGCCCTGGGGCGATGGGTCGGACGGTGCGGCGGGGGTCTGTGCAACGCTGTGAAACATGGTTTGCGGGTTGGTTTCAGAGGCGGTGGCGGCACGGGTGGTAGGGAGCGCAGCGGTGCCTGCGCAACCCTGTGAAACATGGAAAGGGCGCGTGTTTCATTCGGACGGCTCCAACAAAGGCGGCAGAAAACAGGCGTTTCCGGCCTTTGGGGGAGGCCGGATCGGGGTGGGCGCAAGCGTGGTGTTGATG
>JAEMSB010000528.1 GCA_016463045.1 Niveispirillum sp. | reverse complement strand
GACCCGTCCCGCCCGCGCCGGTCTTGTTGCCCGCACCCGGGGTGCCCGCATGGCGCAACTGGGACTGATCGGCGTGACGGCGGCGTTGGTCGTGGGGCTAGTGCTGGTCGACGCCTCGCTGCGCCGGCTGGTCTCCACCCTGGAGCCGCCGCTGGAATTGATCCGCCGCGACATGGCGGCGGGGCAGGGGGAGACGTTCGATGTCGAGGCCGCCCGCCAGCTTCTGACGGATTTTGAGGGGATCAGCCGGGGTTTTCTGCTCTACGGCCTTATCCCGTCCTCCTGGTCCGGGGATACGGAGGATGAGGTGGTGGCGGCCTTCGGGCGCGGTATCCACCATATCGTCCTGTCCTCGCTGCACAAGGAACTGGATGCCCGCTACCTGGACCTTGCGCGCCATCCGGGCGTGGAGAAGGCGGGGGCCGACGGCTATTATCTTCTCTCCGGCAGCGCCGATCTGAAGGTCATGGTCGATTTCGTGACCGATGTGAGCAAGCTTGACCGGCTGTCGGCACAGTATCACGGCGTGACCAAGGGTCCCGTGGAAGGGCTGGCGGATCTGTCCAACAGCCTGTTCAAGACCAAGCTGGACGGCAATTTCGCGCATAATTCGCGGCTCTATCAGCTGGGCCTGGAATCGATCAAGCTGGACTATATCAGCGAGGATCATCCCCGCCGCATCCGCCCCGTGGTGGAGAAGATGTCGCGCGCCGTGCTGATGCGGCTGGGCCCGTCGGGGGAGATTGCGCAGCGTGTGGGCCGCCTGCGCGATGCGGTCGTCGATGTGCGACAGCCCCGGTCGGGCACCGATGTCGGCGCGCGAATGCAGGACATGGCTGATGCCCTGGTCGATGTCCGGCAGATGCTGGACGATCCCGGCTTCTTCTGGCTGGGCCTGCGCGACATCACCACCGACCCGATGCTGTCCGACCTGCTGCGCACCATGGACACGCCCACCGTAGGCCGGGAGATGCACGAACAATTCGCGACGGACCTGCGCAATGCCCAGCAAAGCCTGCGCACCTATCTGACCGGGTTGAAGGATAATCAGGGTCAGCCCTTGTTCGTGCAGGTGACGGACGGGCCGGGTCTGCGCCTGAACGATCATCTGGACGGGCTGTCGAAACATTTCCAGCCAGCGCTGGCCCGCCCGTTCATGCGGGTGCGCCCGGCGGAGAAACTGGCCTCTGCCCCGCCGGCCTTTTCTGGCCGGGGGATGAGCTGGGATAGCGAGCATCTGGCCCAGGCCGTCGCGTATCAGCAATCCTACGAGGATTTCCGCATCACCGACCTGCCGCGCATCCCGTCGGAATTCCAGGGGGCGGCGGACCGCATGGCCCGCCAGCGGCTGGAGAATGCGCTGCGCGCCGAACTGGTCGCGGCACAGCGTCTGGCGGTGGAGGATAGTGACGTCGATGATTATGGCGAAGCGGCCCTGACCAGCCAGATCCGCGACCTCTCCAATGCGCGAGAGCAGCTGATGGCGCTGCTGACCATCCTGTCGCAATACAAGATGGACCGCCTGCAGGCCGAACTGCGTCAGGTGTTGCGCGAACAGTCCGGCAACCTGTTGCAGGAACTGGAGGAACTGGCCAGCACCCAGTCCTTTTATGAGGCCGCCGAGAGCTTCGAAGGCTGGGATGGGCAGGGATCACCGCGGCCTGCCGGCTTCTACACCAGCGATGCCGTGGCCACGGCCCATTATCTGGATGGGATGCGCGGTCGCCTGGACATGCTGTGGGACAATCTGGCCGGGCCGCTGGAAGCCTTCATGACCCGTGGCGAACTGGGTAGCGGCTGGCAGGACCCGGTCGTGCTGGGTTCCTGGCAGTCGCTGGGCCGGGAATTGCTGCAATACCGCGCCAAGGCACCGGGCAGCACGCTGGCGGCACTGGAACAGTTCATCCGCTTCGACCTGGACGAGATCCGGCTGGATAATTGCGAGACGAAGCTGGCGGGATCGGAGAAGGCACAGTCGGGCGATTTCTTCATCTACCGCCGCGAACTGATCCGCCAGCAGCTTCTGGAACGCTGCCAGAACCTGACGGGGGCAGCGGTGCAGGCCGATTACGGGCGGCTGGCGGAAACGTTCAATGCCAAGCTGGCGGGCCGCTATCCCTTCACGGCGCGCGACAGCGATCCGGATGTGTCGGAGGAGGCTGATCCCGACGATCTGGCCCTTTTCCTGCGCGATTACGGCCCCATGGCCGAACGCCTGAATTCCATCCTGTCGGCGCGCGCCAAGACCAGTACGGACCTGCGTCCAGCCGCCCGGTTTGTGGAATCCATCGTGAAGATGCGGACCTTCCTGGCCCCCTTTGCCGCCCCTGATGCCGGCAAGCCGCCGGAGGCGGGCGCCTATGAGGTGACCGCCGATTTCCGCGTGAACCGGCAGCGCGAGCAAGGGGCCAACCAGATCATTGAATGGGTTCTGCAGGTGGGCGGCGGCCTGCTGCATAATGGGCCGGAGCAACAGGTTGCCACCTGGCGCCCCGGCGATCCCGTGGCCCTGCGGCTGCGCTGGGCCAAGGATGGGGCGGAGGTGCCACTGGCCCTGGATGGCGGGCCGGGGGTGGAGGATCGGTCGGCGATCTTCGGCTATACGGGTCGCTGGGCGCTGCTGCGGCTGTTGCAGGCGCAGAAAGCCGGCGACCAGGAAGTGGGCCGGGGCGGCGATCCGCAGCCCCACCTGCTGCGCTTTACCATTCCCACCATTCCGGCGGGCAGCGATCCGCTGGGCAAGGCCGAGAAGGAAAGCCGCATCTATGTCCGTGTCGCCCTGGCGTCGGTGCCGCCCCCCGCAGAGGGTGGGGGCACGCCGGCCAAGCGCCGCCATATCCTGCCCTCCTTCCCCATAGAGGCGCCGCCCTATGAAAATGCCAGCGTAGGGGGAGGCCGTTGATGAGCGCTGCCCAGAGCAAGCCCCCCATCGATATCGAGGCGCTGCTGGCCGATATTCCCGGCGGTGATCCCGCCGGGGAGGATATCCGCTATGGCGCCGAACATGACCTGATCAAGGAGGCCCGGCGCGAGGATGCCGACCTGCCGCAGGGCGTGTGGAAATCCGACCGCAAGCGGGCCGACTGGGGGGAAGTGATCCGGCTGGCCAAGGGTGTGCTGACCTCGCGCAGCAAGGATGCACAGGTTGCCGCCTGGGCGTGCGAGGCGCTGCTGGGCCGGTATGGCATGCCGGGCATGGAGGCGGGGTTGAACCTGCTGGCCCGGCTGGTGGAAGGGCGCGGCCCCAGCCTGCATCCGCGTGCCGACGAGGATGGCGACCGGTCACGCCTGGCCCTGGTGTTCGAATGGCTGAACAACCGGCTGGTGG
>JAEMSB010000527.1 GCA_016463045.1 Niveispirillum sp. | reverse complement strand
GCGGTCAGCCAGCCATCCTTGAACCGTAGTTCGGCCACCTGGATCACCGACCGGCGCTGCCATGTCGGATCACTGGCCGCTTCCGGCTCCCCACCCTGCTGTACGAAATAGAACAGGAAGGCGCGGCCACCGCTGACCACCACATCGGGATGCCCGCCCTTGGCCCGGTCGGTCAGGGCGCTGCCCGGCTGTTTCAGCAAATTATCGGGCTGATGTTCCCAGTTGGTCAGGTCCTTGGAGCGATAGACGCCCAGCCCGTCCCAGGCATCCATGATCAGCCAGTACCAGCCCTGCCATTCAATGACCTGCGGCCCTTCCCCCCGCGTCTTCACGGCGACGCCACCATGGGTCCAGACCTTCAAATCCTTGCTGTCGGCATAATGGGTTGCGGACCCGTCGCGTTCATCCTTGTACCAGAGGCGCCAGCCGCCGCCCGGCAGCGGATGCACCGCCGCGTCGATCACCCGATCCGACCCCAGATCGACCTTGCCGGCAAAGTCCCAGACCTTCAGATCGCGGCTGATCAGGTGCACGATCTCACGACTGGCATTCCAATCCTTGAAAACGCCCGGCACGATGGTCAGGAACATGTGCCACTGCCCGCCGATATATTCGACATTGGGCGCCCAATAAGTGATGTTCTCACCGCTCCCGTAGCGAATGTCGGCGGTGCCGTCATAGGTCCAGCTGTTGCCGCCATCCTTGGACACGGCCCGTCCGATGCGCGTACCGTGTACCCACTCCACCCCCTGCGCCCCCGCCAGGGTGGCGCGGCGGTTGGTGTAGAACATCACCCATTGCTGACCGGCAGGGTCATAAACCAGCGACGCATCCGCCGCCCCGTCAAATACGGGATCGCGGAACAGGGGTTTGGGCGCTTCGGCAAAGCTGGGGGTGGCGAGGAAGAGTAACAGCGCGGCGGCGATCAGCTTATGCAAAGCCATGAGTCCGGCTCCAGTCCAGGAACAGTTGCGGCCAAGCGGCCACCGGGGCAGCCTTTTCCGCACGCAGGCCGAACCCATGCCCACCCGCCTCAAACAGATGCATGGCGACCTTGGCCTTCTGCGCCCGCAGGGCCGCATACATCAGAAGCGCGTTTTCCACGGGCACCGCACCATCATCGGCGGCATGGGTGATGAAGGTGGGGGGCGCGTCTGCGGGCACGCCCTTGTCAGCGGAAAATTCCTCGATCTTCGCGGCACTGGGGTTGTCGCCCAACATCTGCTTGGCCGACCCGCCATGGGTAATGCCGGGCAGCATGGAGATGACGGGATAGCCCAGCGCCGCGATATCGGGCCGGGCCGACAGCGCATCCGCCGCATCCACGGGCGCATAGGTTGGTTTGCCATACCGTGTCGCCGCCATCGCCGCCAGATGCCCGCCGGCGGAAAAGCCCATGACGCCGATGCGGTTGGGATCGAACCCATAGGTTCCGGCCTGTGACCGCATCACGCGGATGGCACGCTGCGCATCCTGCAACGGCGCATCCGGCCCTGCGGTCCAGCCATCGGCGGGCAGACGGTAGAGCAGGACATAGACGGTGATGCCCGCACCCACCAGCCATTGCGCGATATCATACCCCTCCTTGCCCACCACCACCCGCTGATACCCGCCACCAGGAATGATCAGCATGGCAGCCCCGTTGGGCTTGGTCGAGCGGAACAGAGTCAGGTTGGGCTGCGTGACATTCAGGATGGCCACATCCTTGAACCGCGGGTCATCCGACCGCGCAATCTCCGACTGCGTAACCGCCACCTTCTCCCCACCCGGCGGCTTTCCGGGCCATAACGGCAGCACCGTTCCCGGCGCGTCGGCGGCATGGGCGGTGGCGGCCACTCCCGTCACCAGGGCGGTCGCGGCAGCGGCGGTGAAAAGCTGTCGGCGGTTCATGGTGTTCTCCATCATGTGCCCTAGGTCAGGTCGAGCCGAAGGCGCGCCCTGACAGCATCGGATTTAAAGCTTTTCCGTCAGGGCGAGGCTTCGCCACGACCTGACCTACGTTTAGTTTCCTCTGGGCGTCACATCCGACCGGATTGGACTTTCCGGCAGGATCAACGTGTCCGGCCCCGGCGGGTGCCGCGGGTCGAACGGCGGCAGGTCGGGGCGGATATGGGATTTCAGGGGCAGGTCGCTGGCCGCGATACCCGCCACCACGGCACGGGCCAGCAGCCACGCCCCGTAATTATTGTGGTGCGTGGGGTCCTTGCCGCCATTGCTGAAGGCGCGCGGGGCCACATCCGGCCCCAGCGCCTCATAGATATCCTTGGACATCGCGTTCAGGTCGATGACGGCCACGCCTTCTTCCCTGCCCACCCGGCGCACCGCGTCTGGATAATCGCCATGGCTGTTGGTTATCTGGCCCGTAGCATCAAAGGTGCGGCGATGGGGAGAGGTGATCAGTACTGGCACCGCCCCCCGCCGCCGGGCCTCAGCAATGAAGACGCGCAGATATGCCGGATATGTCGAGGCTGCATCGACATAGGTCTGCGGCCATGCCGCCTTGCTGTCATTATGGCCGTACTGGATGAACAGGTAATCACCCGCCTTGATACTGGACAATATCTTGTCGAGGCGCAGACCGGTGAGGAAGCTTTTCATTGTCTCGCCGGACTCGGCATGGTTGGCGACGGCAATGTCGGGCGTCAGCATGCTGGTCAGCATCTGGCCCCAACTGGCGCCCGGTTCGGCGGGCTGATCCGTCACGGTGCTGTCGCCGGCCAGGTAAATAGTTGGAACGTCAACCTTCTCCACCCGCACGGCGGCGACACGCGGCGCCTTGTCGGCAAATTCAAGGGTCAGCTTGTCATCCCAATGCAGCTTCCCCACCTCCCGCTCATTGATACGGACGGCGGTGCCGCCGGGGGCGTTCTGCGGTGGGGGCGGCAGAGAGGTGGTACGGACATTGACGATGAAGGAGCGGGTATCGAACCGGCCCTTGCCCGTCTCCACCCCCCACAGCATCAGACGGCGGCTTTCCGCCTTCACGCTCGTCCGCGCCTTGGTCCTGGCGTCGCCAAGGGTCACCGTGACCCGGTAATTGCCCTCCGGCACCTTGACGGAGAACAGGATGGGTTTGTCGCCGTCGGGCGCAAAGCCGGGTTCAAACCCATAACCCTTGGCAGGGTCATAGGTTTCTGCCGCCGACACGGGCGTGCCATCGCCCTTGCCCTTGAAGCGGAACTCCCAGCGGTCGGGTTCGGCAAGGGCGGGCATGGCGGCACCGATGCATAGAAGGGCAACGCACACCCCCTTCGTCATCCCGGCGAAAGCCGGGACCCAGGGGCCAGGCGCCACACGGTCGCGCTGCGTCGATCCCAGCAGTGGCGAGG
>JAEMSB010000526.1 GCA_016463045.1 Niveispirillum sp. | reverse complement strand
TTGGTCTTGGTCTCCGCCCCTTCCACGGTAATGGCGCGGGTTCCCTTCACCCCATAGGTTTCCTTGCCCTTGGCCACCGAAAAGGTGCGATCCCCCTCGGTGATGGTCAGGGTGTCATTGCCCTTGGTGATGGTGGTGGCGCGGTTGCCCTTGTCCAGCGTCAGCGTATCGTCGGCCTCGTTGATCGTGGTGGTACGGGAATTCTTGATCAGGACATTCATGTCCTTCTGGGCCTGGAGATAAATCTCTTCTGAGTCCTTCTTATCCTCAAACCGCAGCTCGTTATAGCCACCGCCGCCTTTCGACGTGTTGGTCTTGACGGTGCTTTTCGTCTGGTCGTCGGGCAGGGTGTAGGGCACCTGCTGTTCGCCATTATAAACGGACCCGGTGACCAGCGGCCGGTCGGGATCGCCCTCCAGAAAGCTGACCACCACCTCCTGCCCCACGCGCGGCAGGAAGAAGGCGCCCCAGTTCTTGCCGGCCCAACCCTGCGCCACCCGCACCCAGCAGGAGGAATTTTCATCCTTCTTGCCGACCTGATCCCAATGGAACTGCACCTTGATGCGGCCGAACTTGTCCGTCCACACCTCCTCCCCCGACTTGCCCACCACGATGGCCGTCTGGGTGCCGGGGATGCGCGGGCGCGGGGTACGGCGGGCCGGGCGGAAGGTGGTGTCGGCGGGCAGTGCTTCGAAACTGTTGGAATAGCCGCCCAGGCTGACCGAATGGTTGACCCCGTGCAGGACATAGGCGGCATTGGCGTCGCTGCGTGGATGGCCCGACAGGGTGAATTTCAACCCCGCCGCCACGCCGCGCACCGTGGACGACCCCGATGCCCGCTTGGCCGCGACCTCCAGCTCTGCCAGCCGCACCTTGCCACGGGCATCGCCCGCATCCTTCTTGGTATAGCCGCCGGGATATTCATAGACCTGCAGGCTGCCCGTACCCGCGACATTGACCTTCAGCTCCGTCGACGGCGTTTCCAGGAAATAATCGTCCGTCTGGTATTTGCCCGGCACCATGGCGGTTTCAATCAGGAAGCTGTCGACCCGGTCATCCTCCAGCCATTCCTTGCCCGATGGCAGCGGCAGATAGGGCAGGGTCGCTAGCACCGGCAGGTTGGTATGGGCGCTGGCATCATCGGCCAGAACCATGGTGTGCGTGCCGTTCGCGAAGGTGAAGAACCAGAATATCCCCTCGTCCTCCATCAGGCGGCAGACGAAATCCAGGGCGGTCTCATTATACTGGACGCAATATTCACGCGCCGTGTAACTGCCGGTCAGGCTGTCCTTAAAATCGGAAAAGCCCAGATCGCCGAACACCGCCTTCACGATCTCCGGCACCGTCTTGTCCTGAAAAATCTTGCAGTCGCTGGTCAGGCCCAGCTGCCACAGCCAGGGGCGCAGTTGTAGGGAATAGGTCTTCTCCATCTGTACGGCCCGCACACAGATGCCGTTGATATAGCGCTTGGTGCTGTCCGGTCCCGTCAGGGTGACGGTGACGGATTTCCCCACCACCTTGCTCATGTCCAGCGCCGCATCGGATGCGATGGCGGTGATGTCGAACTGGAACAGCTCGCATATCCCCTCCCGCCCCGTCAGTTCGCGCAGGATCAGCTTGTCGGCGCCCAGCGGCGTCGTGATCGACAGCGACTGGCCGCTTTGCTTCTGATCGGCGTCGCTCATCGCCGGGCCGCCGGTCGGTCGAACTGGATGCGGATGTCACCATCCTCGGCCACCGTCACATGGGCCATGTCGATCGTATCGCCCATCGACAGCCGGTCCAAGATGGTGGCCGACATCTGCGGCAACAGGCCATTGGTCAAAATCTGATCAATGGCACGCGCGCCGGATTCCACGGCCTGACAGCGCGACAGGACATGGACCACCAGACTGTCATCCCAACTCAGTTCCGCCTGATAGGCATCCTCCATGCGGCGCTGGATACGGGCCAGCTTTAAGGTCACAATCTCCCGCAGCCGCCCCTCATCCAGCGGCAGATAGGGCACAACCACCATGCGGCCCAGCAAGGCCGCCTTAAAATGGCGCAGCAGGTCGGGGCGGATCAAAGCCTCCAGCGCGTCCGGCCCCGGCGGCGGGCCGGGCCGGCGGGCACGGTCGATGATGGCATCGGAACCCAGATTGCTGGTCAGCAGGATCACGGTGTTCTTGAAATCGACCAGAATGCCCTCGCCATCCTCCAGCATGCCTTTGTCGAACACCTGATAGAACAGCTCCAGCACATCCGGATGCGCCTTCTCCACCTCGTCCAGCAGGACGACGGAATAGGGGTTGCGCCGCACAGCCTCCGTCAGCACCCCGCCGCGACCATAGCCGACATAGCCCGGCGGCGCCCCCTTCAGGCCGGAAACGCTGTGCGCCTCCTGATATTCCGACATGTTGATCGTGATGACCGACCGTTCCCCCCCGAACAGGGTTTCGGCCAGCGCCAGCGCCGTTTCCGTCTTGCCCACGCCCGACGGGCCGACCAGCAGGAACACGCCCGTGGGTTTGCCCGGTTCGGCCAGAGAGGCGTAATAGGTACTGATACGCTTGGTGATGGCGTCCAGAGCCGCCTCCTGCCCCACCACCCGCTCACCCAACTTGGCGCGCAGGTTGCGGACGACCGCGATGCTGTCGGTCAGCATGCGGCCCACAGGAATGCCGGTCCAGCCTGAGACGACCGACGCCACCGCCCGGTGATCCACCGACAGCGGCACCATGGCATCGGTTGCTTGCAACTGCTCCAGCTCCAGCCGCAGCCCGTCCAGCCTGGCCTTCACCCGCGTGAAGTCCGCCCCGTTCAGGTTGCCACCCGCAAGCTGCCCTTCCAGGTCGCGTACCCTTCCCGCCAGATCGCTTTCCTGCTGCCAGCGCTGCTGCAGGTGGGCTTCCTCCTCCTCGGCCTTGGCCTGTTCATCGGACAGGGCGTCGATGCGGTCAACATGGTCGCGGCCCAGCGCCGACTCGCGGCCCAGCAGGGCGATTTCGTCGGACAGCAGCTTGCGCCGGCGCTGCGCGGCCTCAAGCTGCGGCGGCGGGCCGCTGCGGGCGATGGCGACGCGGGCACACGCGGTATCCAGCACCCCGATGGCCTTATCCGGCAATTGCCGCCCCGTAATATAGCGATGCGACAGCCGGACGGCGTCGGACACGGCCTCATCCAGAATGCGCACGCCGTGATGGGCTTCCAACTTGGCCACCAACCCGCGCAGCATGGCGATGGCGTTTTTCTCGTCCGGCTCCTCCACCTTCACCACCTGGAAACGGCGGGCCAGCGCGGGGTCCTTCTCGAAATATTTCTTATATTCGGCCCAGGTGGTGGCCGCGAT
>JAEMSB010000525.1:1520-3333 GCA_016463045.1 Niveispirillum sp. | reverse complement strand
GATCGAATTCTGGCAGGATCGCGAATACCGGCTGCATGACCGCATCCTGTTCACCCGCGCGGGTGAGGGGGAATGGGAAAAGGGTCGGCTTTATCCCTGATGTGAAGGTGCGTGGTGGCGGTAACGGCAGCGGCGGCGGACAGGTACAGGCGGTGGGCCACCTATGCCAGTGTGACGGTCGCCCTGATCCTGATCGCCGCCAAGCTTGCCTCTTACATGGCCACGGGGGCGGTCGCCATCCTGTCCTCTCTGATGGACAGTTCGGTCGATCTGCTGGCCTCCGTCGTCACGCTTCTGGGCGTGGCGCAGGCGTTGCAGCCACCAGACAGCAAGCACCGGTTCGGCCGTGGCAAGGCCGAGCCCCTGGCCGCATTGGCACAGGCGGCGTTTGTGGCCGGGTCGGGCGTGTTCCTGGGCTATGAAGGGGTGGGACGGCTGGCCGAACCACGCCCGGTGGAGAATCCCGAACTCGGCATCGCCACCATGGTCTTTGCCATCGTGATGACGGGCTTGCTGCTGCTGGTGCAGCGCTGGGTGATCCGGCGCACGAAATCCATGGCGATTGCCGCCGACAGCATGCATTACAGCGGCGATTTGCTAATGAATTCTGCTGTCATCGCGGCCCTGGGCCTGACGGCCTGGACCGGCTGGCCCTACTGGGACCCGATCTTCGCCCTGGGCATTGCCGCCTTCCTGGTCTGGGGTGCCAGCCGCATCGTGCGGGAGGCGTTAGGCGTGCTGATGGATCGCGAATTGCCCGATGGCGACCGGGCCCGTGTGAAGGAAGTGGTCCGCGCCCACAGCCAGACGCGCGGCATCCATGATCTGCGCACCCGGTCCACCGGCATCGGCCAGCATATTGAATTCCACCTGGAACTGGACCCGCATTTGACACTGGCCGAAGCGCACGACATCACCGATGAGATCGAGCGGGAGCTTCGCGCCGCCTTCCCAAATGCCGAATTTGCCATCCATCAGGAACCAGCCGGCCTGGAAGATGAGCGTCTGGATCACCGCATCCGGCGATAATTATGCCACAGCGGTTTCCAACCTTTCCCGATGCACGCCCGCCATGACAGATTCGTGACCGCTCCTGTGTGCCTCGTCACAGGAACATCGGCACGGTCGCATTTATTTTTGTGGAACCTTCGGCGTGTCTGGCGGAATGTGTCCGCCGGTAACCGGGGGCAATCGGCCGGGCATTGCCTGGCCCCAGGGGCGTGTCATGGAGTTCAAGGTTAAGTTCTGGGGCGTGCGCGGGACCTTCCCCTGTGCCTTCGCCTCGCATCTGACCTATGGCGGCAATACCAGCTGCATCGAGGTGACCGTGGGTGGCCGCACGCTGGTGCTGGATGCCGGCACGGGCCTGCGCCCGATGGGCAAGCATTTCCTGCGCGACAATATCCGCAACGCCACCCTGCTGCTCAGCCACGCGCATTGGGACCATATCAACGGCTTCCCCTTTTTCGAACCCGGTTACTGCCCGGATTTCAGTTTGGATATCTTCGCGCGCGATCTGTCGGGCTGTTCGTGCATCGGGGAGGTGCTGACCACCTGCATGGAAAAGCCGCTGTTCCCGGTGCCGCTGACCACCATGCGCGCCAAGATCGGCTTTCAGAACCTGCATGCCGGTGACCAGCTGGACCTCGCCCCCGGCCTGGTGGTGAAGACGGGGGAGTTGAACCATCCCGGCGGCGCCGTCGGCTATCGCATTGAATATGCAGGAAAGTCCTTCTGCTATGTCACCGACACCGAACATGTGGCGGGACAATTGGATCAGAATATCCTGCGCCTGATTGAGGGCGCCGACCTG
>JAEMSB010000525.1:0-1510 GCA_016463045.1 Niveispirillum sp. | reverse complement strand
GACCTACACGGAGGCAGAATACGCCACCCGTGTCGGCTGGGGCCATTCGACCTGGAACGAGGGCGTGAAGCTGATGGAGGCGGCAGGGGCGAAGCGCCTGTGCCTATTCCACCACGACCCCGACCATGATGACAACGCAATGGCCGCCATTGAGCGGGAGGCCGCCCAGCGTTTCCCCGGCGCCTTTGCCGCGCGCGAAGGGGTGACGCTGGACATGCTGAACCTGCCGGCGGTCGATGGGATCGTAGTGGCCGCCTGAGGCCCGTCTTACGCCTTCCAGCCCTTTGCAGCCTCCACAAGCTGGTCCACGGCGGTTGACCAGCCTTCATAGAAGCCCATCTCGGCATGGCTGGCCGCCCCCTCGGGCGTCTGGTGCATGGCGCGCGCGGTATAGCGCGTGCCGCCCAGATGATCCTCAAAACGGATATCGGCGGTAAACGCGACGAAGCCCGGCGTCACGGGCCGGAATTCCGGCGCCATCATGTTGGTGAAGACCAGCCGTTTGCCCTCTTCGATCAGCAGGAAGATGCCGGGATTGTCCGACACGCCGCCATCCGGCCCCTCCATGCGGGTATAGAATTCCCCGCCGGGCCGCAGATCCATGCGGACCTCCACCGTCTGCCAGGGGCGCGGACACCACCATTGCTTCAGATGTTCCGGGCTGGTCCAGGCTTTCCAGACCAGATCGCGCGGCACATCCAGGATGCGCGTGATGCCCAGATCGCGGTCGGCGACCAGCACCTGACGTTCCAGCCGTTCCAGCGTCTGATGGCCGCCGGCCTCCGCCCCAAATTTGCGCTTTTCCTCCAGCGACTCCACGGTGGGGCAGACCATAGTCAGGGTCACCCTGGTCTTGTCCGCTCCCACCTCCTCCAGCCGGATCGACGCATCGAACAGGCAATGGTCGGGATCGTCGCCGCCATGTTCATATTCCAGAAGGCAAGGCGCTTCGACCTTGCGATAGCGGATCCAGTTCTCAAAATCCTGACCCCATCCATGCATCGTGTAGCGCCAGGTGCCACCGGGCCGCACATCCATCTCATGCACCGTGGTGGAGAAACCGTTGGGACCCCAGAACAGGGGAATATGCTTCGGGTCGGTCAGCACCTTCCACACCAGGGGGCGCGGTGCGTTGAGCGTGCGGGTGATCACCATGCTGCGGTCAGCGGGCGGCGGGGTCGTCATGGGTCGCTTCCTCCTGTTTCTTCAATATCTGCAAATAGGCGTCCAGCCGGTCGAACCGGGCCTCCCAGACAGCCCGCTGCCGCGCGATCCATTCGCCTGCCGCATCCATCGCGTGAGGTTGCAGCCGGCAGGTGCGCACACGCCCCACCTTTTCCGTCTGGATCAGGCCGCACTCCTCCAGCAGCCGCAAATGCTGCATCAGGCTGGGCAGGGCCATGGGCAGCGGCTTTGCCAGCTCCCCCACACTGGCCGGCCCTTCGGCCAGCCGTTCCAGCACGGCCCGGCGCGACGGATCGGCCAGAGCGTGGAACATGCGGTCAAGCTG
>JAEMSB010000524.1 GCA_016463045.1 Niveispirillum sp. | reverse complement strand
GTCTGGATGGGCCAGGGTGGGGCGGCGCTGGGCTGCCTGCTGCATAACCCGGCCTATGATTTCAATGATGAGATCCTGCCGCTGGGCACCAGCTACTGGGCAAAGCTGGTGGAAACGGCGCTGCCGGTGGCGGCGTGACGCCATGATGCGGGGGATCGACGGGAAGGCCAGGGCGGCACTGACCGTTCTGGCCGTGGCGATGCCTCTGGCCCTTGCCGGCTGCGGCGGCGGGGCAGGGGCGTGGCTGGCGGGCGAAACGGCGGGTGCGGTGTCCGGCATGTCCGGCGATACACCACCGCCCCTGGCGGCGCGTGCCATGTGGCGGGCGGAAAATGCCCGCGCACAGTCGCAATCCTTCCTGGCGGCCCGCAATGATGCGGAATGGACGGCCCTCTGGGATTTGGCGGGCCGGTCGCCGCCCGGTCGTCTGCCGCCGGATCAGATGGCGCTGGGCGTGTTCTTATGCACGCGCACCACCACCGGCTATTCCGTCGATATTCTGCGCCTGCGCCCCGAACGGCGCGACGGGCAGCGTGACCGGCTGGTGGTGGAGTATCGGGAAGTAACGCCCCCCGATGGCCTGATCACGGCGCAGGTCCTGACCAGCCCCTATGCCATCATCCTGGTTGACCGCAGCGACGCAGCGGTGCGGTACAACCGGATGCCGTAAGGGTGTGCGCGCCGCACCCCTTATTCCCCAGCGCCGTCCATGACCACGCGGTTGCGACCGCTGCGCTTGGCCTGATACAGGGCCGTATCGGCGCGGCGCAGCAAGGCGTCGCCTGATTCGGGCTTACCCTCGGCATCCAGCGTCCAGTCGGCCAGGGCCACGCCGATGGAGATAGTGACATCGATCTTGCCCACAGGCGCCGACACCGCGAACGGTTCCTCCGCGATACGGCGGCGCAGACGTTCGGCAACGGCCATGGCCTGGCTACCGTCCGTGTCGGGCATGACGACGACGAATTCTTCACCCCCCAAACGCGCGACAAGGTCGAAATTGCGAAGGTTACGGCTGGCGCGCTGCGCCACCTCCTTCAACACCTCGTCACCCACGCCATGGCCCCAGGTGTCGTTGACTACCTTGAAATGGTCGATATCGAACAGCAGGGCCGACACCGGCTTGTTATTGCCGCCCGACCGGTCCAGCAGGCGGGGTAGGTGGGCCGACAGGTAACGGCGGTTGAACAGGCCCGTCAGGCTGTCGGTCAGCGCCATCGACAGGCTGGCCTCATAATTGGCGCGCAGCTTGTCCTGATAACGCTTGCGCCGCACCTGGGTGCGGGTGCGGGCCAGCAGTTCGTTCCGGTCGATGGGCTTGATCAGATAATCGTTGGCACCCAGTTCCAGGCCCTTGGCGATCCGGTCCATGTCCGTCTCGTCGGCTAGCAGCAGGATGGGGATCTGGCGGGTCTTCTCATGGCTGCGCAGCTGCGAGCAGAGGCGCAGACCATCCTCTCGCATCAGCGTGAGGGAGATGACGATCAGCTCAAACTCCTCCGCCAGGGCCAATTCCAGGCCGCCGGCGCAGGTGTCGGTGTCGGTCACCACATCGCGGTCTCGGGCCACAGTCTCCACGATCTTGTCCAGATCGATGGCGCTGTCCTCCACCACCAGCACCCTGGCGGCCTCCGCCGTCTGCGTATGCACCGAATCGGTGGAGACCAGCATGCCTAACTGACCCGACGTGCTTTCGCGCAGGCGCCATTCATCCGTCATCATCTTCAGACGGACCAGCGAACGCACCCGGGCGAACAGGGCCACGTCGTTGACGGGCTTGGTCAGGAAATCATCGGCCCCCGCCTCCAGCCCGCGCACACGGTCGGAAGCGTCCGACAGGGCGGTGACCATGACGACCGGAATATGCATGATGGCCGGGTCGGCGCGGATTTTCTCGCACACCTCGAACCCGTCCATGCCAGGCATCATCACATCCAGCAGCACGATGTCGGGGTGCTGGGCATGAATACGCTCCAAGGCCTCTGGCCCTGAATTGGCGGTGACGACGTCGAAATATTCCCTGGTCAGCTTGGCTGCCAGCAGCTTCACATTGGGTAGAACGTCATCAACGACAAGGACCCGAGCCGACATGGTTCACACACCCACCGGCCTGGTCTTCCAAGCCGTCAAAGGAAACGTTGCACCGTCTGGAGAAACTTCGCGACGGAGATTGGCTTGGCGATGTAATCCTCGCAACCACCTTCGCGGATTTTCTCCTCATCCCCCTTCATGGCGAAGGCGGTGATTGCGACCACAGGGATCGCCTTCAGATCATCATCTTCCTTCAACCACTTGGTAACCTCAAGCCCGGATACCTCGGGAAGCTGTATATCCATGAGGATAAGGTCGGGGCGATGCAGCCGCGCCATGCGCAGCGCCTCCATCCCGTCCTTGGTCTGCAATGTTGCATAGCCGTGCGCTTCCAGCAGATCGTTGAAGAGCTTCATATTCAGCTCATTATCCTCCACGATCAGCACGCGTCGTGGGCGTGGTACGGTCGCGTCTTCACCCTGGACATTATCAACACTCATCGGCACGGCTCCGCCTTCCTTACGCTCACAGGGCATGATGCCATTAGACGGCGACAGTTCTTAACCATTCGTTACCATCTGACATCATCCACCATGCCAGCAGACCCGCCAACCCCCGTTTCCAGCCAGAGACCGGATGCCCTGTGCCGCGATTGCGGGCAGGCGCAGATGGCGGCCCGCCGCTGTGGTGCCTGCGGGTCGGTGCGGGTGGTGAAGCATGCGGAACTGCATAGCCTTTCCATCGCCCATATCGATTGCGACGCCTTCTATGCCAGCGTCGAAAAGCGGGACCGGCCGGAACTGGCCGATCAGCCGGTGATCGTGGGCGGCGGGCATCGCGGCGTCGTGTCGGCCTGCTGCTATATCGCCCGGCTTTATGGTGTGCGTTCCGCCATGCCGATGTTCAAGGCCTTGCAGCTTTGCCCGCAGGCGACCGTCATCAAGCCCGACATGCGCAAATATGTGACGGTCGGGCGTGATGTGCGGACCCTGATGCAGGAGACGACGCCGCTGGTGGAGGCTATCTCCATCGACGAGGCCTTCCTGGACCTCACGGGTACCGAGTTGCTGCATGGCGGCAGCCCCGCGCGCACCCTGGTGCGGCTGGTGCGGCGGATTGAGACGGAGATCGGGGTGACCGCGTCCATCGGCCTGTCCCACAACAAGTTCCTGGCCAAACTGGCCAGCGACCTGGATAAGCCACGCGGATTCGCCATCATTGGCAAGGCGGAGACCCTGTCCTTTCTGGCCCCCCGGCCTGTGGGCATGATCTGGGGCGTGGGCAAGGCGCTGGCCACCAAGA
>JAEMSB010000523.1 GCA_016463045.1 Niveispirillum sp. | reverse complement strand
GACCAGGATCGGCCCCACATAGATGGACAGAAAATCCCACCCGCTGGCCGCCGCCCGCCCGATGGCGCCATAGAAGGTCCAGGACGTGCAATAGACCGCCAGCGACATGGCATAGAGCAAGGGCGCCCGGCGCTCCTGCACCTCGGGCTGCCTTGCCGCATACCGATCCCCCCACCAGGCAATGGCAAACAACGCCGCCAAATACCCCAGCGCCAACCCCAGAACCGGCCAACTCGACATGGATGCCCCACGCGTGCTTCGTGCTTAGGCACCATCCTACGCCCGTTGCGGGGGCGCCGTCATGGGGCGCGATGGTCGGGGGCATGGGATAAAAACCTGAAATTTCACTCCTTGCCCCGTTAACAATACGTGTATATTCTAAAATCATTTCTTGTATCAGGATGGCACATGTCAGAGCTGGCGCTGCCGTTACCTCTTGAAGTCATTCTGTTCCGTAAGCCGATCTCCCTTCAGGGATCTGCGACCGGTAAACAAAAATGGCAAAGTGACATCAGGAAGGAAATACGTTTACAGGAGCCGGAAGGCTGCTACGCCCATGAGGGCGACCTTGCCGTCAGCATCTATTACTTCACGGCCGAGCGGGTTCCCGGAGACATTGACAACATTGTGAAGCCGATACTGGATGCCATGTGCCGACAGGTCTATATTGATGACCGACAGATCGTCAGCCTGCAGGTGCACAAGTATGAACCGCAGAGGAGCATGGAAATCCGCGACCCGACTGCTACATTGGCAACGGCGATGACGAGCCAACGCCCCGCTGTCTATATCAGCGTCAACCACGCTGGGGAGGCTTGAGGATGGAACCGAGCACGCTTGCTCTGGAACAGATGGCGCTGGATCGCCTGCGGCAGAGCTATGAGGAACGGGGTTATGCCTTCCTGCGCGAACCCTCGTCCACTTTCTTGCCAGCCTTCCTGCGTGATCTGCGCTATCGCCCGGATGCCATTGCCGTCAAGGGCGATGAAGGCGTCGTGATTGAGGTGAAGCTGAAGCGACCCGACGTACCTAGTCAGCGGCTGGCCGATCTGGCGGACAAGATACGCGCGCAGAAGGGCTGGCATCTCCACCTGCTTTTCTTATCTGACGACCCGGAAGCGCTGCCGCCGACACTGCCGGAAATGCCCGCAGCTTCCATCCGTGATCAGGCGCGCGAAGCCCAACAGCTTTGGGTGGCGGGGCACCGCCGCGCGGCCTTGCTGCTGTCCTGGGCAACGCTGGAGGCGGCGATACGCACCACGATCCGCAGCCTGGATGAAAGCGTTGCCATCAGAATGCTGACCGGACGACAGGCCCTTGGTCTGGCCGGCACCTACGGCCTCATCGAGCTGGACCTGGAACGGCAGCTGAATGAGATCATGGCAACCCGAAATGCCGTCGCCCATGGCGATTTCAACCGGGTAGTCAGCGAAGCTGATTTCACGACGCTCAGTACCGCCATCGATCAGATTCTGGCTGAAATCAGACCGACAAAACCTCACTGATCACCAGCCCCCCTCACCCCTTCTGCACCCCCGGTTTGCCCGGATCGACCGCGAACTTGGCGCGGCTGGACAGTTTGCCGCCAGGCGTAGTGACCTGATCCAGGACCTTCAGGTCCATAGTCAGGTGCTTGGGTGTCACCTCGCAGATGCCATAGCCGCGCTGGTCGTTGATCAGCTTTATATGCGGGTTTTCGGCAAGCATGCCCTTGGCGGCGGGCCGCTGGTCGCCGCCATCGCCACCGGACGAGATGGAGGTGACCACAAACTCGCTGGCCACGACGGCGCTGTTCGGGTCCTTGTCGTCGAAGATCACATTGCCGACGATATTCTGATGCTCGTCACCGGTCAGGACCACGGTGTTGCGAATGTTATTGCCCTGGATATGCTTCAACAGGCGGGCGCGGGCCACGCGGTACGGGTCCCAGGTGTCCAGGTTGCGGATATTGGCCTCGCCCGGCTCCCGGTCGCACGGCATCAGCATCACCTGCTGCGCCAGCAGGTTGAACCGCGCCTTGCCTTGGGCCAGCCCGTCGAACAGCCACTTTTCCTGCGCCTCGCCCAGTACCGTCAGGTTGGGATTGTCCACATCCGGGCAGGCCGGGCGGAACCCGTCGCGACACGGTTGGTCGCTGCGATACTGGCGGGTGTCCAGCACATGCATGTCGACCAGATCGCCGAACGCAAACTTCCGGAACAGCTGCATGCGCGCCCCGTCGGGCAGGGATGACCGCCGGAACGGCAGATGCTCGTAATAGGCCTGGGCGGCCGCCGCGCGGCGCAGGCGGAAGATATCGGGCGGGGTATTGTCCCAGTTGAAGTCCGAGGCCCAGTTATCCACGATCTCGTGATCGTCCCAGACGGCGATCCAGGGGGCGGCGGCATGGGCCTTCTGCAGGTCGGTATCCAGCTTGTACTTGGCATAGCGCCGGCGATATTCGTCCAGTGACACCGGGTCGGGCAGGTCGGCGCGGCGCGGGCTGGGCACCGTATCTTCCAGATGCCGGCTGAAATAGAAGGGCCGCGACTGCCCCTCATAGATGTAGTCGCCATAATGATAGACGAAATCCACCTCTTCGCGGGCCAGATGGTCAAAGGCCGTGAACAGGCCCTGATCATAATTCTGACAGCCCGCGATACCGAAACGTAGCTTGGACAGCGGCGCACCGGATGCCGGCGCCGTCACAGCCCGCCCCTGCATCGACCGATGGTCGCCACAGCGGAACCGGTACCAGTAGGGACGGCCCGGCAGCAGCCCGGAAACCTCCACATGTACCGCATGGCCCAGTTCGGGATGGGCGAGGCCCGTGCCCTTGGTCACCACCTTGCGGAACAGCCGGTCCTCCGCGACCTCCCAATCCACAGGAATGATGTCGCTGGACATGCCGTAACCGGGTTCCAGCGGCCGGGGCGCCAGCCGCGTCCAGATCACGAAGCCATCGGGCCACGGCTCCCCCGACGCCACGCCCAGCTGGAACGGGTAATCGGTGAAATTGACCGCACCAAAGGCCAGACGCGGCGCCACCGGAATGGCCAGCGCCGCCACCGCCAGCGAACCGGCCCCGCGCAGCAGTTGGCGGCGGGACAGGGCGAGCGTGGACGGCAGCACGGATTTCATCAAGGACAACCCACCAATAACGCCCTGCCCAGGCCGCCTCCCTGGCGGGCCGTTCGCAAGACGTGAATGCGAAGAAGAACGAACCGGCATGCCGGTTTCGTCACCTTTGCTTGTGACAGAGGTCGGGGCGGATTGGCAAGTGTCCGATACGTTGCAACGAGATGACGGCAGGGTGAGGGCAACACGCCCAGCGAAACCTCAAACCCCGATCACCCCGCCAC
>JAEMSB010000070.1:4832-12555 GCA_016463045.1 Niveispirillum sp. | reverse complement strand
GGGCTGGGGTGCGGGGGTGGTTGCCCGCTTGCCCCCGGCGCCGCCAGCCCATAAAGTCCGCTGCATCGTCACTCCTATTCCGTGAGTTCCGCTCCCATGCGTATGTCCAGCTACTTCCTGCCCACGCTGAAGGAAACGCCGTCGGAGGCGCAGATCGTCAGCCATCGTCTGATGCTGCGGGCCGGCATGATCCGCCAGACCTCAGCCGGCATCTATGCCTGGCTGCCGCTGGGCTGGAAGGTGCTGCAGAAGGTCAGCCAGATCGTGCGCGAGGAGCAGGACCGCGCCGGCGCGCAGGAACTGCTGATGCCGACCATTCAGTCGGCGGAGCTGTGGAAGCAGTCGGGCCGGTACGAGGCCTATGGCAAGGAGATGCTGCGCATCACCGACCGCCATGACCGCGAGATGCTGTTCGGCCCCACGAATGAGGAGATGATCACCGACATCTTCAAGACCTTCGTGAAGTCCTACAAGGACCTGCCGCGCAACCTGTACCATATCCAGTGGAAGTTCCGGGACGAGGTGCGTCCCCGGTTCGGCGTGATGCGCGGGCGTGAATTCCTGATGAAGGATAATTACTCCTTCGATCTGGATGCCGAGGGCGCGCGCCTGTCCTATCGCAAGATGTTCCTGGCCTATCTGCGCACCTTTGCCCGCATGGGCATCAAGGCCATCCCGATGCGCGCCGATACCGGCCCCATCGGCGGCGACCTGTCCCATGAATTCATCATTCTGGCCGAGACGGGCGAAAGCCAGGTGTTCTGCGACAAGCAGTGGCTGGACATGGACGTCCTGGCCGACAATCCCGACGCCAATGGCGACCTGAAGGACTTCTTCACCAAATACACCTCCATCTATGCCGCGACCGAAGAGATGCACGACGCCTCCAAGGCGCCCGCCGATCTGGTCACCGCGCGCGGGATCGAGGTGGGGCACATCTTCTATTTCGGCACCAAGTACTCCGCCCCCATGGGTGCGGTGGTGACCGGCCCCGATGGACAGCCGGTGACGGTGGAGATGGGGTCCTACGGCATCGGCGTGTCCCGCGTCGTGGCGGCACTGATCGAGGCCAGCCATGATGATGCCGGCATCATCTGGCCGGATCAGGTGGCCCCCTACAAGGTGGCCTTGATCAACCTGAAGGCCGATGACGAAGCCTGCCGCAGCACCTGCGATGGTCTCTATACCCGCCTGCAGGATGCGGGCGTGGACGTCATCTATGACGACCGTAACGAGCGTCCGGGTGCCAAGTTCGCCGACATGGACCTGATCGGCATCCCCTGGCAGCTGACCATCGGCCCCCGCGGCCTGAAGGCTGGCACGGTCGAACTGAAGCGCCGCGCCACCGGTGAAAAGCTGGAACTGCCGTTGGAAGAAGCGCTGGCCAAGGTGATGGCGTAAGCTTTATTATTAACACAATGGTTGAAGGGGGCGATCTTTGTGGTCGTCCCCGGTTGAGTCTGTATGAAGAAACTGAACAGTCATTGAGCGCCTAGCTCTGGTGTGATCTGGAAACGATTTAAGCTGACTGTCGGTTCGCCGTCGCCTTTCCAGCGGAAAGAGGATGTATGCGCTACCTGGACGTTTCTTTCGCTATCCTCCTGACCCTTGCTGTGTCGTCTGGCGGTGCGTCCGCTATTGCCCAGAACGGCTCGACTGACGTAATCGAGCGATCCCAGGTGCCCACGTCTCCGCCACTGACCGACTTCGTTGGGACCTATGCCTATCAGGGCGGAACCATGGAGATTGCGGCCCCTGATGAGCTGTACGCGGTGATCGACGGTGGCAAGTACCCGCTACGCCGAAAGTCGGCTGACGTGTTTATCAACGGCGGTGGCGCAGATGTAACCTTCCATCGCGGCCCCGACGGTATGGTCCGCGCTATTGAGGACAACACAGGCCTCTATCAGCGTTTGTCGCCCCGAATAACAGCCTTGACTGACGCGGCTTTCCGGCCCCGCCCGGTCGGTGCGCCACCCTATCGCTACCAGGTGCCGAGCGCCCTGCAAGATGGCATACCAGTGGGCGATGTTGCCAAATCCGACCTTGGCACCGACGCCGCCGGTCGTATCGTCGCCGGCGTCCTTGACAAGACCTGGCCGGATGTTGATGGCATTCTGATCTTCCAAGGCGGCCAGCTCGTGCTGGAAGAGTATTTCTATGGGTATGACCGCGAAACACCACACCAGTTGCGCTCGGCAACCAAGTCAGTCGTCGGTGCCGTTGTGGGCGCAGCCGTCGCAAATGCTGCCATTACGCTGGACGAACCCGTTCTTCCCAGGCTTGGTTACGCAAACATAGCCAACGCCGATCCGCGCAAGTCGGCGATCACTCTGCGCCATCTCCTCACCCTGCAATCTGGCCTGGACTGTAACGACTATTCACCGAACTCGCCGGGGGGTGAGAGTAAACTCTACCAAACCCCCGACTGGATCCGTGTGATGGTTGACCTGCCCGTGGTCGAAGCACCGGGCACAGTGGGCCACTATTGTACCGGCGCAACCTTCCTCGCCGGACGCACGGTGGAAAAGGCGACTGGCCGTGCTTTGCCCGACTACGCGCAGGAACATCTGTTCGGGCCATTGGGCATCCGTCGGGCGGATTGGACCTGGAGCCACGATCTGACCAATGCTGACAAAACATTCGGCATGATGTCCATGCGCCCGCGCGACATGCTGAAGTTCGGCATACTCTACGCGAATGAGGGGCGATGGGGTGAAAAACAGGTCCTGCCCGCCGCGTGGGTGAAAGAGTCGCTCTCGTCACTCAGCCGTGTCGAGAATACAGATTACGGTTATCTCTGGTGGCGTATGTCTTTGAATGTCAAGTCACCGGACGGTCCCCATCGCGTCTACATGAGCGCCGCACAAGGCAATGGGGGCCAGAAGATCTATATCGTACCCGAGCTTGAACTGATCGCCGTCTTCACGGGCTCGCGCTACAATTCCGGCGGGGCACCGCCGAACAAGATAATGGCCGAAGTCGTCCTGCCCGCACTGTTGCAAGCGCGGGGCGTAAAGGGGGATGTTGGCGCGCGGGCTCGCTAGTTGCTGGGTTGGCCCTTTTGCCATCGGTTGGCCCAGGGCCGTTTGAGAACTCGCGGTCGTCAACGTTCTGATGACAAGCGACCAACTGGCTGTCGCCGGCCAATGTTAGGGCGGAAATTACGGTGTCGTCGCACACCAGCGACAGGAGGGACGGCCATCCGGGCCGGGCAGGGTCTTGTCCAGGTACCTGCCTTCCTCAGGTCGTGCGCAGGAATGCCAGCCGATCATCGACCCGACCGGGTGCGATGGCGTGGATTTCCGGGGTAACGATGCCTTCGACTACAAACGGGTCCGCGGCGACGCGGGTCGCCATGGCTGCCGCGTCGGCGCCATGGGCCAGGATCGCCCCGCCCTTGCCGGCGTCCAGACCCCCGGCCAGCACGAAGACACCATCGTCGAACCCCTGCCTGACCCAGGCATTGTGTGCATCCATGAACAGCGGTGCGCGTGCCTTGTCCGCCGTGAAGCGCAGGAAGATGGTGAACATGCGATGCCTCTACTGGTTTGCCGCTGGTTTGGACATGGAAAGCCAGTCCCGCATCGCCGCTACTTCCCGCTGGATGAAGGTTTCATCCTTGAAGGCGGTGGCCAGTGTCGCCACCCCCTGGCTGCGGCCCAGCAAATGCAGGGCCAGTTCGTCGGCGCGGGCGCCATCATGGCCCAGCAGCGTGAACTGTCGCGCCAGCCAGGAACGGAACAGGGTGAAGATGCGCGCCGCATCGGGCAGCGCGGCATGGTCCAGCTTGGCCAACTCGTTCGAGAGGGTGCCAACGGGACAGCCATGGGCCATGATCTTCGCCTGATTGGCGATAAGGATATGGATGAAGCTGGTGATGCGCGCCGCCGGCCCGTCTCCTGCCACTTCCCACGCGTCCAGCATGGCCTGAGTATTGGCCAGTCGCCGGTCGATGACAGCAGCCAGGATCTCGTCCTTGGCCTTGAAATGATAGGTCAGGTTGCCCCGCGCAATCCCTACCGCCGTCGCGATATCCGCCAGCGACGTATGGTCGAACCCGCGCTGATAGAACAGTGCGTCGGCGGCTTCCACGATCTGTGCGCTTGTATCGGGCATGGCGATTTCTAGGGCGATTGACCTAAAACTCAATTTAGGTCAAGTGACCTATGGTCGTCAACCCTTATGATCGGGTTTGGTCTTTTCCAGGCAGTGACGCCGGGATATTGAGGTCCTCATGACCGATCTGCATGCTCATGGTGCCCTCAATCTGCCCCGGCTGCTGCCAGCCGCGCTGGTGCAGCAGCTATGCGCCGACTTGGCGCCATTCCCGCTGGATCGGCCGGGCCTGCGTCTACACGGGGTGACGGCGGTGGCGGCCCTTCTGGGACCCGATGGTCCGCTGGGGCGGGCGGCGGCGACGTTCATTGGCCCTGGTGCCATGCCGGTTCGCGCCGTGCTGTTTGATAAATCGCCCGTCCGGAACTGGGCTGTCGGCTGGCATCAGGACCGCGTCATTGCCGTGAAGGAAAGGCGGGACGTGCCGGGCTTTGGCCCCTGGTCCGTGAAAGAGGGCATTAATCACGTCGCCCCGCCCGTGGAGGTCTTGCGTGGCATGATCACCCTTCGCCTGCATCTGGACGCGGTAGGGAACGATAACGCCCCGCTGCTTTATGCTCCCGGCAGCCATCGGATTGGTATTGTCCCGGTCGAACAGGTGCCGGAAATGGTGGCGCGTTGCGGGGTTGAGACCTCTTTGGCACAGGCAGGCGATGCCTGGGCCTATTCCACCTTGATCCTGCATGCCTCTGAAACGGCATCGGTTCCGGCACGGCGGCGGGTGCTGCATGTTGATTATGCGGTGGGCCCGTTGCCGGGCGGGCTGGAATGGCTGGGTATCTGACCACCCTTCCGCCCCGGCCCCATTTCCGCCTATAAGCAAGGCTAAACCCACGGCACACCCAACCCCGTATCCAGGGCCGCAATGATCTTCACCCCTTTTGAGCGTATGGTCGCGTGGCGTTACCTGCGGGCGCGGCGGCAGGAGGGGACGGTGTCTGTCATCGCCGGCTTCTCCTTCATCGGGGTGGCGCTGGGCGTGGCGACGCTGATCATCGTCATGTCGGTGATGAATGGGTTCCGGGCCGAGCTGGTCAGCCGTATCCAGGGCGTGTCGGCCCATGCCGCCGTCAGCGTGGCCGGCGGCGGGCCGCTTACCGACTACGCCGCCCTGCTGGAACGGCTGCGCACCGCCTCCGGCGTGACACAGGTGATGCCCGTGGTGGAGGGCCAAGCCCTGGCCACCGTCAATGGCCGCGCTGTCGGTGTGAAGGTGCGGGGGCTGGAGGTTGCGGATTTTCAGACGCGGCCCATCGTGGGGCGCAGCGTGATCCGGGGCCTGTCCGACCTGGGTGAGGATGGGGTGGCGCTGGGCTTCAACCTGTCGCGCTCGCTGGGTATCTCGGCGGGCGGCAATGTCACCCTGATCAGCCCGAAGGGCACGGTCACGGCCTTTGGCACCATGCTGCGGCGAAAGGAGTTTCCCGTTTATGCCGTCGTTGATCTGCGCATGCCTGAACAGGATGCCAACCTGATCTATATGCCGCTGCCGACCTCCCAGGCGTTTTTCCGCATGGGCCAGGGCGTCAGCGCCATTGATGTGTTCGTGGACGACCCGCGCGATGTGGACACTATGCGGGCAAGTCTGGAGAAGGCGGCGGGGCCGGGCTTTACCGTCACCGACTGGCGGCAGGCCAACAAGGGGCTGGTGACCGCGTTGGGGGTGGAGCGGGTGGCGATGTTCATCGTGCTGACCCTGATCATCCTGGTGGCCAGTTTCAACATCGTCTCCTCCATGGTCATGCTGGTGCGTGGCAAGGCGGCCAGCATTGCCATCCTGCGCACCATGGGGGCGCAGCGGGCGTCGGTATCGCGTATCTTCCTGCTGGCCGGTGCCTCCATCGGGGCTGTCGGCACGCTGGTCGGCTTTGCCCTGGGTATCCTGCTGACCGTGAATGTGCAGGCCATCGGTTATGCCCTGGGTCAGGTGCCGGGTATCGCGGGGTCACAGATGCTGCTGTTCCTGACCACCCTGCCGGCTATCATCAATTGGTCGGAGGTTACCCTGGTGGTGGCGCTGGGCCTGTTCCTGTCGGTGGGGGCCACGCTTTATCCCGCCCGCCGGGCGGCCTCGATGGACCCGGTGGAGGCGCTGCGCCATGGCTGACCGTTCCCGCATGTTCGGCATTCTGGAGCGCTGGATCGCCTTTCGCTATCTGGGTGCGCGCCGGCAGGAGGGGTTTATCTCCGTCATTGCCGGTTTCTCCTTCCTTGGCATCGCGCTGGGCGTCGCCACGCTGATCATCTCCCTGTCGGTGTTCAACGGGTTTCAGCGCGACCTGCTGTCCCGCGTGCTGGGTTTTCAGGGCCATGTGGTGGCCGTGGGTCAGTATGGCCCGTTCCAGGCGTCCGACGCGCTGGTGGAGGGGGTACGCGGCGTGCCGGGCGTGGTGTCGGTGATGCCCAGCCTGGATGCGCAGGGCCTGCTCTCAACCCGCGACTTTGCCGGCGGCGTGCTGGTCAAGGCGCTGCGCCCCGCCGACATGGCCGCCCGCCCGGCCTTTGCCGATGCCCTGGTTGAGGGCACCCTGGCAGAAGGTGACGGCATCGCCATCGGCAAGCGCATGGCCGAAAATGGCGGGATCAAGCTGGGTGACCGGGTCACCATCCTGTCGCCGCAGGTGGATGCGGGCGGCGGCCCACCCCGGTCGCGGGCCTTCACCGTCACCGGCATCGTGGCGCTGGGCGTGTCGGAGTTTGATAACACACTGGTGCTGATGGACCTCGCCACGGCGCAGGAATTCTTTCAGTTGGACGGCAATGTGACGGCGGTGGAGGTGACCTTCACCGATCCCGCCCTGGGCCCGGCCCGCATGGCCGACGTTGCGGCGCGCCTGCCCGCCGGCCTGCATGTCCAGAACTGGCAGCAGGTGAACGGCGCCTTTTTCAGCTTCATCGAGACGCAGCGCAATGTCGTCTCTCTGATCCTGGGCATGATCGTGGTGGTGGCCGCCTTCAACATCATTTCCGGCATGATCATGATGGTGCAGGACAAGGGACGGGAGATTGCCATCCTGCGCACCATGGGTGCCGGTCGCGGCACCATCCTGCGCATCTTCCTGATGTCCGGCGCCTCCATCGGCATCGCCGGCACCGCCGCCGGCCTGGCCCTGGGCGTCACCTTGTCGGGCCATATGGAACAGTTGCGGCAGCTGGTGAAGGCCGCTACGGGTGTCGATCCGTTTAATTCGGACATCTATTTCCTGTCCTCCTTGCCCTCCTTCACCGATCCATGGCAGGTGGCGCAGGTGGCGGTTGCATCCGTGGCTTTGTCGCTGCTGGCCACGCTGTATCCTTCCTGGCGGGCGGCCAAGCTGGACCCCGTCGAAGCGCTTCGATACGAGTGAACCCATGGCTGATACCGTTTTGCGCCTGACCGGCATCCACCGCTCCTTTACGCAGGTAGAAACCCCGCTGCATGTACTGCGCGGGGTCGATGCCGCCATCCAGGCGGGGGAGATGGTGGCGCTGGTGGGGCCAAGCGGGGCCGGCAAATCCACCCTGCTGCATATCGCGGGCCTGCTGGAACCCGCCGACAAGGGCGGGATCGAGATTGCGGGCCAGAAGGCCGACGGGCTGTCTGACGCTGAACGCACAGCCATCC
>JAEMSB010000070.1:0-4822 GCA_016463045.1 Niveispirillum sp. | reverse complement strand
ATCCGCCGTGACAAGATCGGCTTCGTCTATCAGTTCCACCACCTGCTGCCGGAATTCACGGCAGAGGAAAACATCATCATCCCGCAGATGCTGGCCGGTGTGTCGCGTTCGGTAGCAAAGGAACGGGCGCGCGAACTGCTGGGCCTGGTCGGCCTTTCGGCCCGCGCGGGTCACCGCCCGGCCAAACTATCGGGCGGGGAGCAGCAGCGTGTGGCCATCGCCCGCGCGCTGGCCAACCGCCCGCGCCTGCTGATCGCGGATGAGCCAACGGGAAATCTGGACATGCACACGGCGGAAAAGGTGTTCGCCCTGTTCGCCGATCTGGTGCGGGGGCAGGGGCTTGGTGCCTTGGTCGCCACCCATAATCTGGATCTGGCGCGGCGTATGGACCGGGTGGTGGAAATGCGCGATGGCGTGCTGGTGGCGGGCTGACCCATGGCACCCCTGCCCGACATCGCTCTGCCTGCCGGTTACCGTGCCGATTGGGTCCTCTCCTATCATGGGCGCGACCCGGATGGGTTGTCGGAACGGGTGGTGGGCAATGTCATCACCAAGGTCCTGGCCCCGGCGGGCCGGGCTATCCGGGTCGATATCACGATCCACCCCACCCATGCCGCCCTGACCGCCGATCCCACCGACCTGACGGATGCAGAGGAGGGCAGCCTGTCGGCATCCGTGGCCCGCATGTTGGGCGTGTCGGGCGACGTATCAGGGCTGGAGGCGCTTGCGGCACATGATGCGCAGGTGGCACGCCTGCTGTCCCGCTGCGGCCCCGGTCTGCGCTTGGCCCAGACGGCAGGTGTGTTCGAGGCCATGTGCTGGGCCGTGGTGGGGCAGCAGGTCAATCTGCGTTTCGCGGGCCAGTTACGACGCACCCTGATCGAACTGGCGGGCATCCCGCACGCGTCCGGCATGAAGGCGCATCCCACGCCTGCCGGCATCGCGGCCCTGGACCCCGACCTTCTGGGTACGCTGAAATTCTCCCGCTCCAAGGCGGCCTATCTGATCAATGCCGCGCGCAGCGGAATTGATTTCGAAGGGCTGCCCCATGGCGATGCCGCAACCGCAGAGGCGGCGATGACGGGGGTGAAGGGCATCGGCCCCTGGACGCGGGCCTATGTCCTGCTGCGGGCCTGTGCCTTTCCCGATGTCGCCCCCATCGGGGATGCGGGTCTGTCCGCGGCACTCCAGAATTTCCACGGGCTGGACCATCGGCCCGGCCCCGCAGAGCAAGACGCCCTGATGCGCCCGTTTGCGCCGTGGCGCAGTCTGGCCACGGCACATCTCTGGGCGGGCTGGACCTGAAAATCTGCCATAAATTCGCCCAGAGCCGGGTGCATCTTATCAGCATGAACGACGTTCGTTACGGACGTCCCGATTGCTGTTGAGGCTATCATGCGGTTGCGCGATTTTGGAAAACTGACGCTGACTGCGGTTCTGGCCCTGTCGCTGGGCACGGCCCCTTCCATGGCCGGCGACTGGGACCGGGACGAGCGCGGGCACCGCGACGACCGTCATGATCGCCGGGATGACCGGCGCGATGACCGCTATGATCGTCGCGACGACCGCCGGGACGATCGTTATGAACGCCGTGATCATCACTGGGGCGACCGCGACTATAGTTACCGCGCTCCGCCGCCGGGCTGGTACGCCCATGGCGGCTATCCGGTCCGCCACTGGGATGTGCCGCCGGCCCGCCGCCGTGTCTATCGCGATGTGGTGGTCGTGCGGCCCTATGGCCATTGGTATTCCGGCTATGGCCGCTACCGCCGCGATGACGATGCCCTGTTCTTCCTGGGCCTGACGGCCATCAGCCTGGTGGCGCTCAGCTCCCTGTCGGAGGCACAGCAGCGTGCGCATGAGGATGCACAGGTCCGCGCCACTTCCGCCCCCATCGGTCAGCCCATCATCTGGTCCGATGGCCGGGCGACAGGTTCCGTCACCTCCCTGCGCGAAGGCCGCGCCGCCGATGGCGCCTATTGCCGCGAGTTCCAGCAGCAAGTGACCATCGGTGGCCGCACCGAGGATGCCTATGGCACGGCCTGTCAGCAGCCGGACGGGTCCTGGCAGGTGGTGAACTAATACCCATCCACCGCCGTTACGCGGGCCTGTATCTCTGCCACCTGCAAGGGACCCCGGCCCGGCGGCACCGCCTCGCCGGGTTTGCACCCCTCATCCAGCAGGAAGCGCAGCTTCAGGTCGGGATGGGTGCTGTTGAAGGCATAGGCGGGCACGATCCCGTCGAACCACAGCATCCCGTCTTCTGATGGCGGCGCCTTGGGATCGCGCATGATCTGCGTGACGAAGGCTGGGCCGGTGGGCACATCCACCACGATGTGCCGTCCCTGATGGAAGCTGGCTTCCCTGATGCCGATGCGCAGAACCACCAGTTCGCTGGCCTTAGGCGTGCGCTGCAAGGCCACCTTGCGCCAGGCCGGCTTGTCCGCCGTCACTTCCGTCACCTCGCCTGCGAAGACGGGCGGTGTCAGCAGCAATCCGGTCAGCAGCAGGGCGAAAGCGCGCATCGGGTCCCCTCCCTCGACGATCAGGACCCCATGATGCGCGGGCAAAAACACGCATGCAATGTAAAAGTGCGGTGACTATAACGCTCTTTGGTAGAAATGGGCGTAGTCACGTCAGGCAGATGGCTGACAGACCCCGCCCATAGTCGGGCTCCTGTCGCAGGCAGGCGCGGCGGTAGCTGAAGAACAGATCCTCCCGCGCCAGCGTATCCAGACCGGTGGTTTCCACTTGCCCCAACCCTGCGGCCTGCAACCGGCCCAGAACATAGCCGCCGATATTGAACATCCAGTGATCGGCCCGTTCCGATGGGCGGAACAGCACGTCATGGCCGGGATCGGTGGCGACGAACCGTTCGCGGAATTCCGGCCCCACCTCATAACTGTCCCAGCCGATATGCGGGCCGATGCCGGCCAGGATGCGGGGCCGGTCGGCGCCCAGCGCGACCATGGCCGCCACCGTCGCCTCCAGCACGCCCGTCACCGCGCCCTTCCACCCGGCATGGGCCGCACCGATGACGCGGGCCACCGGGTCCACGAACAGGACCGGCACGCAGTCCGCCGTCAGGATACCCAGCGCAATGCCGGGCCGGTCGGTGACCATGGCGTCGGCCTTGGGCGCCGTACTGTGCGGGAAAGGCTCGGTGACCGTCACCACATCCGGGCTGTGCACCTGATAGACGGTGGTGAGCGCTGAGGGGGGAACGCCCAGAAGCTCCATGGCGCGGGCACGGTTGGCGGTGACATTGGCGGGATCGTCGTTGGAGACATAGCCGCAATTCATGGCGGCCAGGATGCCCGTCGACACGCCGTCGGTGCGGGTGAAAAACCCGTGGCGCAGGCCGGGAACGGCGGTCAGATGGTCAAGCGTGATCATGCGCTGTCTCCGGTCGTTCGGGCAAAGCCGGCGGGCACGGGGGCCGCCGGATGGGTGATGGCGATGGCGCGAAACAGGCGGCCCATGCTGTCGGGCGCCGTCAACCTTGTCAGTGCTGATTGGATATCGGCCTGCTGCGCCGGGGTGGCGCGGGCCGACAGGGCGGCGGCGCGGGCGGCGATACCCAGTGCGTGGAGCAGCGCCCCCTGCTCGACGCTTTCCCCCACAGCGGGATGCGCCTGCGCACCGGCCTGCCGGGCCGCCTGCGCCAGGGCCGTGAAATCGACATGGGCCGTCAGGTCGGCGCTGCCGGGATCGTCCAGCACGGCGACGGGTCGATGGGCGCGCAGGGCCTGCAACGTGTCGCCGATGGCCGGGCCGTCATAGCCATAATCAATGATCAGGGCGGCCCCGGCCTGTGCCGACAGTCGCCGCCCGATCTCTGCCGCGATCGCAACGCCCGCCGGGCAGGTCTCTGCAACCGCACCCGGCGGGATCTCCGCCTCCCGGTGCAGGGGCGTCAGCAGGGCGCCGCCGGGGCTGGGGTCGAACGTGAAGGCCAGTTGCCCTGCAGGGTTCAGCCCCACCTTGCGTTCGGCCCAGCCGGCAGGCGTGCGGATGAACTGCCGGATGGGCAGGGCGTCAAAGAACTCGTTCGCGACCAGCAGCATCGGCCCATCGGGCACGGTATCCAGCCGATCATGCCAGGTGGGGGCAAAACCGGTCAGGGCTGCCGCCTGGCGCTCTCGCAGGGTCGGGCTGGTTTCCACCAGATGCAGGCTGATGGCCTGATGAAACCCCGGCACGCGGGTCGTGGCGCGCAGGGCGTCGGCCATCAGGGTGCCGCGCCCCGGCCCCAGTTCCACCAGTTGCACGCGCTCCGGGCAGCCCTGATTGATCCAGCAATCGGCCAGCCACACCCCCACCATCTCCCCGAACATCTGGGAAATCTCGGGCGCGGTGGTGAAATCCCCCTTGGCCCCCAACGGGTCGCGGGTGATGTAATAGCCGTGCTGGGGATGGCCCAGCGCCTCGCCCATGAAGCTGGCGATGCTGATCGGCCCGGTCAGGGCGATGCGGCGGACCAGCAGGTCATGCAGCGCGCCCATCATTTCTGGGCAGGGGCGGGGGCCGGCACCGGTGTGCCGAATGGCGCGCGCAGCACCATCCACACCCCGATGATCAGCATGGGCATGGACAGCAGCTGCCCCATGGTGGTGCCAAAGGCCAGGAAACCCAGCTGGGCATCGGGCTGCCGGAAGAATTCCCCGATCAGACGGGCAATGGCATAGCCGATCAGGAACGCGCCCGACAGGGTGCCGGTCCGCGCCCGGATCTTGGGATTGCGGGCCAGCAGGAAGATGGCGATGAACAGCAGCACCCCCTCCAGCCCGCGCCGTCCGTGGGAGGCCATCACGATCAGGTC
>JAEMSB010000522.1 GCA_016463045.1 Niveispirillum sp. | reverse complement strand
CCCCATCCCCGGGCCCCTGCCGCAGCACCGCCCGCAGATAATGCGCCCGGTCCCCATCCAGCACCGCCACCCCACCGGGGCTCAACGGCTGGTCAATGAACAGGCGGGTGCGGGGTAGGGCATCGGCAACCATGGCGGGTCCGGAAAGCTGATCTCAACCATAGGGATAGGCTTTCAGGCGGAAATGTCCAGTGTTGTGGGGTGGGTGCTGTTTTGAACAAGCGTAGGTCAGGTCGAGGCGAAGCCTCGCCCTGACAGAAAAGGCTTCTAATCCTTGCCTGTCAGGGCTCGCCTTGCGGCTCGACCTGACCTACGGCGGTGCTTACGCCTCGCTGGCGCGCTTTTCGCCCTCAATGGCTGCCTGTGCGGCGGCCAGGCGGGCGATGGGGACGCGATAGGGGGAGCAGGAGACGTAATCCAGCCCTACCTTTTCACAGAAATAGACCGATGACGGGTCGCCACCATGTTCGCCGCAGATGCCCAGCTTGATGTCAGGCCGGGTCTTGCGGCCGCGTTCGGCGGCGATCTGCACCAGCTCACCCACGCCCTCGGTATCGAGCGTCACGAACGGGTCATGTTCCAGGATGCCCGCCCGCTGATAATCCGGCAGGAAGGCGCCGGCATCGTCGCGGCTGATGCCAAACGTGGTCTGGGTCAGGTCGTTGGTGCCGAAGCTGAAGAAGCCGGCGGTTTCCGCGATCTTGCCGGCCTGCAACGCCGCGCGCGGCAGCTCAATCATGGTGCCGACCAGATAATCGACCTTGTGGCCGCTTGCCGCGATGACTTCCGCCCCGACGCGGTCGATCACCGCCTTCAGGATGTCCAGCTCCTTCTTGGTGCCGACCAGGGGGATCATGATCTCGGGGATCACGGTTTCGCCCGTCTCCTTGGACACTTCCACCGCCGCCTCAAAAATGGCGCGGGCCTGCATCTCATAGATTTCGGGATAGGAAATGCCCAGGCGGCAGCCGCGATGGCCCAGCATTGGGTTGGCTTCGTGCAGCTGCAAGGACCGGTGCTGCACCTTCTGAAGGTCGGTGCCGGCGGCCTTGGCCACCTCCACCATCTCGGCTTCCGAATTCGGCAGGAATTCGTGCAGCGGCGGGTCCAGCAGGCGGATCGTGACGGGCAGGCCCTTCATGATCTTGAACAGTTCGACAAAGTCCTTGCGCTGCATCGGCGCGATCTTGGCCAGCGCGGTGCGGCGGCCCGCCTCGCTCTCCGCCAGGATCATCTCACGCACCGCGATGATGCGGTCCGCATCAAAGAACATATGCTCAGTCCGGCACAGGCCGATGCCTTCGGCCCCGAACTTGCGCGCGGTACGGGCGTCCAGCGGGGTTTCGGCGTTGGTGCGCACCTTCATGCGGCGATGGGCGTCGGCCCAGCCCATCAGTTCGGCAAAGTCGCCCGACAATTCCGGCTGAATGGTCGGCACTTCGCCCAGCATCACCTCACCGGTCGATCCGTCGATGGTGATGATGTCGCCGGCCCGGACCTCGACATTGCGGACGGTAATGATGCCACGCTTGTAATCAATGCGCAGTTCACCGGCACCGGCCACACAGGAGCGGCCCATGCCACGGGCCACCACCGCCGCGTGGCTGGTCATGCCGCCGCGCGTGGTCAGGATGCCCTTGGCCGCGTGCATGCCGTGAATGTCTTCCGGGCTGGTTTCCACGCGGCACAGGATGACGTTTTCACCCAATCCCGCCTGCTTCTCCGCCTCTTCCGCCGTGAAGACGACCTTGCCGCTGGCGGCACCGGGGCTGGCCGGCAGGCCCTTGGCGATGATCTGCTTGGCGGCCTTGGGGTCCAGCGTCGGGTGCAGCAACTGATCCAGCGACTTCGGCTCGATCCGCAGGATGCCTTCCTTCTGGCTGATCAGGCCCTCGCGCACCATGTCCACCGCGATCTTCAGCGCCGCCGGGGCCGTGCGCTTGCCCGACCGGGTTTGCAGCATATAAAGCTTGGACTGCTGGACCGTGAATTCGATGTCCTGCATGTCGCGGTAATGCCGTTCCAGCTTCAGGCGCACCGCGTTCAACTGCGCGAACACTTCCGGCATGCTTTCTTCCATGGCCGGCAGGTCGGAACCGTTGGCGATCTTGCCGGCGATGGTCAGGTGCTGTGGCGTGCGTATACCGGCCACCACATCCTCACCCTGGGCATTGATCAGATATTCGCCATAGAAGGCGTTTTCGCCCGTGGACGGGTTGCGGGTGAAGGCCACGCCGGTGGCGCAGTCGCCGCCCATATTGCCGAACACCATGGCCTGGATATTGACCGCCGTGCCCCATTCCGCCGGGATGTCATGCAGCTTGCGATAGGTGATGGCACGCGCATTCATCCAGGAACCGAACACGGCGCCGATGGCGCCCCACAGCTGTTCCTGCGGGTCCTGCGGGAAGGGGCGGCCCAGGGCCTCCTGCACCACTTCCTTATAGCCCTTGATCACTTCCTGCCAATCTTCGGCGGTCAGTTCGGTATCCAGGTTCAGGTCATGGCCGCGCTTGTGATCTTCCAGCACTTCTTCGAAATGATGGTGATCCACGTCCAGCACGACATTGCCGAACATCTGGATGAAGCGGCGATAGCTGTCATAGGCGAAGCGGGCATCGCCGGAACGGCGGGCCAAGCCCGCCACCGTCACATCATTCAGGCCCAGGTTCAGGACGGTGTCCATCATGCCCGGCATGGACGCGCGGGCACCGGAGCGGACGGAGACCAGCAGCGGGTTTTCCGCATCACCGAACTTCATGCCCACGATCCGCTCAATCTCCGCCAATGCTGCACCGACCTCGGCGCGCAGGCTGTCGGGATATTGGCGGCCATTGGCGTAAAAGTAGGTGCAGACCTCCGTCGTGACCGTAAAGCCAGGGGGCACCGGCAGGCCGAGATTGCTCATCTCCGCCAGGTTGGCGCCCTTGCCGCCCAGGAGGTTCTTCATCTCCGCGCGACCTTCGGCCTTGCCTTCACCGAAGCTGTAGACCCACTTCGTCATGATCTTGGTCCCGTTTGATTATGGGGTTGGACTGGTGGTGACGTGGTGAAACACCATGCAACACGATTGTTGGTGTTGTTGCACGGGGATACGGGCGCTGGCCCGATGGGGGGATTGGCGTGAAGCCGCAGCTCTCCCGTCATCCCGGCGAAGGCCGGGACCCAGGGGGCGCGGGAAAATGGGAGCCGCCGTGATGATCGACAGGGGCGGAAACGTCGGGCGCTTGGCCCCTGGGTTCCGGCCTTCGCCGGGATGACGACAGGGGGCGGACCCGCGAAGCGGTAGGAGGGTGAGGGAGCGACGGCCCCCAACCACTACCAAACTACCGCACTGCAACAAGGATAACGTAATTCCACTACCTTCACCGCCGCACCCCGCCCGCCGT
>JAEMSB010000521.1 GCA_016463045.1 Niveispirillum sp. | reverse complement strand
ATGCCGTGCTGTCCACAGCACCAGTGACCGGGCCGGCACCCGTGGAAATGGTGACCGGCAGCGGACGCTTCACCCGCGCTGCGGGGGCGGGGGGCGGCGGGGTACAGGCCGGAGAACCGGTGGAGATCAATCTGGTCAATACCGATATACGCAGCGCGGTGGATGCCGTGCTGGGCGGCATGCTGGGGCTCAGCTACACGGTTGATCCGCGTGTGCAAGGACAGGTGACGATCCGTACCAGCCGCCCATTGCCCCGTGCCCAGGCGCTGGGCGCCGTGGATGCCGCGTTGCGCGGCCAGGGTTTCGCCATCGTTGAAAGTGGCGGCTTCCATCAGGTCGTACCGCTGGCCGATGCAGCGGCGCAGGCACCCTTGACCCAGGGCCGTATGGCGGAGCGGGCGGCGGGTTTCGTCACAACCATCGTGCCGGTCACCCAGGTGGGCGTGGCCGAACTGGACAAGGTGGTGCGCCCCCTGACGCGGCAGGGCTTCATTCAGCAAGCCGACGCGCAGCGCAACATCTTCGTCGTCAGCGGCACCAGCCAGGAAGTGGCCGCCTTCACCGACCTTGTATCCAGCTTTGACGTGGACTGGCTGGCAGGATTGTCCTTCGCCATCCACACGCTGCGACATGTGGAGCCGGCGCGGCTGGAAACCGAGCTGCGGCAGGCGCTGATGTTGGATGCGGGGCCAATGAAGGGTATGGCGGAGTTCGTGCCCCTGCCGCGCCTGAACGCCCTGCTGGTCGCGGCCAAGCGGCCGGCCCTGCTGCCCACCATTGCGCAATGGATTGAGCGGCTGGACCGGCAGGGTCCGGATGGTGGCCGCGTCATGCATTATTATGAGGTTCAGAATGGCAGCGCCGCAGAACTGGCCACCGCCCTGAACCGGCTGACCGGTCAGGGCGGTGGCGGGACCAAGGCACAGGAAGGGCAGGGTGGTGCCGATACCGGCAGCACCCCGCCGCCAACCCTGCCCAGTGGCATGCAGGTCATTGCACGGGGACCGGCAGAGACGGCGGAGACTGGCGCGCAGCCGGCAGGCGATGACGGGGCGATGGACGAGCTGAAAGGCGTGCGTGTCGTGGCCGACGCGCGGCGCAACGCCCTGCTGATCATGGGCACCGCCAGTCAGTTCGCGATTCTGGAACAGGCCCTGTCCAAGCTGGATGCCCCGCGCGAACAGGTGATGATCGAGGCGACCATCGCCGAAGTCAGTCTGACCGATGATCTGAATTTCGGTGTGCAATGGTTCCTCAGCCGGGGGAACAACAGCGTCGGCTTCTCCAACGCCGCCACAGTTTCCCCCACCTTTCCAGGCTTCAACTATAGTTTCCAGACGCCGGATACGGGCGTCGTGCTGAACACCCTGTCCAGCGTCACCGACGTGCAGGTCCTGTCGGCCCCCCGGCTGATGGTGCTCAACAATGAGAAGGCCCGCCTGCAGGTGGGTGATCAGGTGCCCATCGTCGTGCAGCAATCCACGGGCATCCAAAACGGCAACGCCCCCCTGGTCAACAGCGTGGAGATGCGGGATACGGGCGTGATCCTGGAGGTGACGCCGCGTATCAACCGCAGCGGCGCCGTCGTTCTGGAGGTCAGCCAGGAGGTCAGCAGCGTGGCGACCACCACCACATCGGGTATCGACAGCCCCACCATCCGTCAGCGCCGGGTGAACAGCATCGTATCGATCCAGGACGGGGAAACCGTGGCACTGGGCGGGCTGATCAGCGACAGCACCAACAATGGCGGCAGCGGCATTCCCTATCTGCGCGACGTACCTGTCCTGGGCAAGCTGTTCGGCACCGATAAGCGCGGCAAGGGACGGACAGAGCTGCTGGTCTTCCTGCGCCCCGTCATCGTGCGTGACGCGGCGCGGGCGCGGGAGGTGACGGATGCGTTGCGCGCCAGCATGGGGCGGCTGGAGGCCCTGGCGGATCCCGGCGATGCAGCACCCCGGACGCCGTGACCGGCAACGGGGCTTTGCCCTGCTGGCCGCTCTGTTCGTGCTGGTCATCGGCACGGCGCTTGTCGCGCGCATGACCGGTGACGGTCTGGCGGCGCGGCGCATGGCGGCAACGGCGGACCCGTTCATCGATGCGGCCCGCGCCGACATCGCCCTGGACGCGCTGGCCGCCGACCTGATCCGGCCTGGTAACGGCCCTGTGCCGCGCCAGGGCAGCCGCCGGGTGGACGGGGTCGATATCGGTGTGGAATGGCGCCTGGAAAGCGGGCGGATCGACCTGAATTTCCTGGCCGAGAAGCCGATGGCGGAGGCGCTGGTGGCGGTCGGGCTGGATCCGGCGGATGCCCGGAGCGCGGCGCGCGCCATCGCGGCCTGGCGCGGGGACGGTGCCGGCGTACATGACAGCCAGATGGCTTTCTGGTCCCCGGAGGATATCGACCGGGTCCCGGACCTGTCGCCAGCGGCCCGCCGGGCGTTGCGACGATGGGGCAGCGTGGCCGCGCGGGGACCGTTTGCCGGTGTGGCCGCACTGGATGCCGAAAGCCTTGACGGTGCCGTCACCGGCAGCGGTCTGGTTGCGGGCGTCATGCTGCGCCTGTCGGCGGCAAGCCCTGCAGGCCGGTGCCGGTCACGCGTGGTGATGGCCGCCGCGCGGGATGGACGGTTGGTTTTCCGTCGCGTGCTGGAGGATGGCCAATGTCCTGGCTGACCGATGGAACAGGGCTTGGGGTAGGGCTGGCATTGGCCCTGCCGCTGGGGGCCGTGATGGGCAGTCTGGCCTGCGCCGTGGCCTGGCGGCTGCCGCGCGGACAGGATTGGGTTTCCGGCCGGTCATGCTGCACCACCTGTGGGGAACGGCTGCACGCGCTGGATCTTGTGCCTGTCCTGTCATGGCTGGTGCTGCGGGGCCGGTGCCGCCATTGCGGCAGCCGGATTTCTGCACGCTATCCCGTGACGGAGGCGGCCACGGCCCTGGCCTTTGCCGCTCCCGTCCTTGCCAATGGCGGCCTGTGGGCCGACCTGCTGCCGGTCTGGCTGCTGGCGGTTGCGCTGATGATCCTGACCCTGGTCGATATCTCCCATCGCCTGATCCCTGACGGCTGCACGCTGTTGGTCGTGGCGGCCTGGCTTCCGGCCAGCCTGACAGGCATGGCCCCATCACTGACGCAAGCGCTGCTGGGTGCAGCATTGCTGGGCGGCGGGACATGGCTGGTGCGGTGGGGCACCAGCGCCGCCGCCGGGCGGGACGCGCTGGGGCTGGGCGATGTGAAACTGTTCGCCGCCGCCGGCCTCTGGATCGGGCCGGCGGCCATCGGCTGGCTGCTGACCCTGTCGGCCATGGCGGGGCTGGTCTGGCACGTGACGGGGCACCGGCGAAACCGGGGCGGGGCGCCGATGCCGTGCTCCATCATGTTGACCAGCACCGGCAGGATGC
>JAEMSB010000520.1 GCA_016463045.1 Niveispirillum sp. | reverse complement strand
CGCCGCCCATCTGAAATAGTGGGGCCATAGCGGGATCGGCTGATCAGGGATTTGCCACGTGTCGGGTTTGTTTGAAGCACAGGCGCCAAGGCCGCTGGCCGACCGGCTGCGGCCACAAAGCCTGGACCAGATGGTGGGGCAGGATCACCTGCTGCGCCCTGACGGCCCCATTGGCCGCATGATCCGCGCGCGCCGGCTGGTCTCCATGATCCTGTGGGGGCCACCCGGGTGTGGCAAGACCACGCTGGCCCGCCTGCTGGCCCAGACCACGGACCTGCATTTCGAGCCACTCTCGGCGATTTTCAGCGGCGTGGCCGACCTGCGCAAGGTGTTCGAGGCAGCGAAGTCGCGCCGGCAGGCGGGCCAGGGCACCCTGCTGTTCATCGACGAAATCCACCGGTTCAACCGGTCACAGCAGGATGGGTTCCTGCCCTATGTGGAGGATGGGACCGTCACGCTGGTGGGTGCCACGACGGAGAATCCCAGTTTCGAACTGAACGCCGCCTTGCTGTCGCGGGCACAGGTATTCGTCCTGAACCGTCTGGACGATGCCGCCCTGGAAAATCTGTTGGCCCGGGCGGAGGCGGAGGAGGGGCGGCCCCTGCCGCTGGACGCGGATGCGCGGGCGTCGGTCAAGGCGCTGGCCGATGGTGACGGGCGTTATTGCCTGAACCTGTGCGAGGAGCTGTTCGCCCTGCCGCCGGACAAGCTGCTGGACACCAACGCCCTGGCTGCGGCGGTGCAGCGGCGCATGCCGCTTTATGACAAGGGGCAGGAGGGGCATTACAACCTGATCTCTGCCCTGCATAAATCTCTGCGCGGATCGGACACGGATGCGGCCTTGTATTGGTATGCCCGCATGCTGGCCGGCGGCGAAGACCCGCGCTACATCGCGCGGCGCCTGACCCGTTTTGCCGTGGAGGATATCGGCATGGCCGACCCGGCGGCGCTGACCCAGGCGACGGCGGCGTGGGAAGCCTATGAACGGCTGGGCAGTCCCGAAGGCGAGTTGGCCATCGCGCAGCTTGTCGTGTATCTGGGCACGGCGCCCAAATCGAATGCCGCCTACACCGCCTATAAGGATGCCGTGCGGGCGGCCAAGGAGACGGGCAGCCTGTCCCCGCCCAAGCACATCCTGAACGCACCGACCAAGCTGATGAAGCAATTGGGCTATGGCCATGGCTACAATTACGACCATGACACGGCAGAGGGGTTCAGCGGCCAGAACTACTTCCCAGACGAGATGGGACGACGCGAATTCTATCGCCCCGTCGAACGCGGGTTCGAGCGGGAGATCAAGAAGCGCCAGGATTACTGGGCGCGGCTCCGGGCGGAGAAGGGTGGGGGGTGATTGCGTCCCGTGGCTTTCCGTCCTATCGTGAAGTGAATGGTTGTAGGACAATGGTGGCATGAATTTCGTGGCAGCAAAGGCAGACGGACCGAACCTGATCGGTATTGGCCTTTACACGGCGTCGGAGGCTGGAAAGCTCATCGCTGTGCCTGCTACGCGTATCCGCCGTTGGCTTTTGGGCCATGCCTATCGGCGAGATGGGCAGCGGCAATGGTCTGATCCCTTGTGGCAGCCGCAGGTGCCGCGGCTGGGCAAAGATGTAGAATTGGGCTTTCGTGACCTGCTGGAACTGCGCTTTGTCGAGGCATTTCTGCAAGCTGGCTTGTCATTGCATGCGATACGCAAGGCATTGCACGTTGCGCGAGACGTGACAGGGCTTTCCCATCCATTTGCCAGTGCGCGGTTCCAGACCGACGGTCGCTCAATCTTCTTGCGGGTTGCGGATGAGTTTGAGGGTGAACAGGTTGAACCCGTACTGATCGACCTGTTACGCAAGCAATATGCGCTTGGTCGCGTGATTGAGCCCAGTCTGAAGGATCTGGATTTCGACGCTGACGGCATTGCTGCCCGGTGGTGGCCGATGGGGAAAGCCAAGTCAGTGGTGCTGGACCCGGCACATGCATTTGGCCGTCCCATGATAGCAGGTGTCGGCGTAACCACCCGGACCCTGGCGGATGCTGTTACGGCGGAAGGTTCCGTCGATCAGGTGGCCCGGCTCTATGAAGTGCCGATCGCCGCCGTGCGCGAGGCTGTCGGCTTTGAAAGGCGGCTGGCAGCGTGAAGCTGTTGCTGGATAACAACCTGCCGCCCGTCATGGCCCGGTCGATCCAGCTTCTGGTCGCTGGTGACGGCCACATTGTCGTGGCCTTGCGGGATAGATTTCCCGCCAATACGCCGGATGTTGAGTGGCTTGGAACTCTTGGCGCGGAAGGCGGCTGGTCCATCCTGACACTGGATCAAATGATTGCGCGCCGCCCTGCTGAACGCCTTGCCCTCCATCGCAGCCAGGTTACAGCCTATTTCATGGCTGCGGCTTGGCAGAAGCTCACCACACTGGAGAAGACGGCGCGTCTGCTGTTGTGCTGGCTAAACTATGTCAGGCGGCGACGCTGGTTCGTGCCGGTGCGCTGTTCGAACTGCCGGTCAATGCCGGCTCTACATTGCGTCAGATCAGGCTTTAACCTTATGCACCGCCGCACCTTCCTCCTTTCCGCTGCCGCCCTGTCTGCCGTGCGTCCTGCCATCGCTGCACCCTCCGGCCTGTCGCTAGGGGAGGTCATTCATGAAGATGACTTCCGTGACGGTCTGGATCAGTGGCTGCTGCAGGCCCACCGGCCCGGTACCGTAACGGCGGCCGATGGTATCCTGGATATCGATGTGCCGGCGGGAACGTCGCTGTGGTTCAAGCCCCGGCTGTCCGGACCCATCGCCATCCGGTATGAGGCGCTGATGGTGGCGGAAGGGGGGGCGAATGACCGGTTGTCGGACATGAACGCCTTCTGGATGGCCAATGATCTGGGTGCGGCCAATGGCGATGCCTTGGCCAAGGCGCGGACGGGCAGGTTCGAGGATTATGACGATCTGGTCCTTTATTATGTGGGCCAGGGCGGCAATTCAAACAGCACCACGCGCTTTCGCCGTTATACGGGGCGGGCGGGTGATCGGCCCCTTCTGCCGGAGAATGACCGGCGGCTGCCGGCGGATATGCTGGTCGGCAATGTCTGGCAGACGGTGACGCTGGCCGCGGTCGGGTCGCGCATCCTTTATTGGCGGGATGACCGGCTGCTGTTTGATTTTGAGGACCCGGCCCCGCTGACCAGCGGCCATTTCGCGCTGCGCACGACGCAGAGCCATCTGCGGGTGCGGAATTTCCGTGTGTATCGGGCCGGTTATACCAAGGGTCATGCGCCATGACCCTTGGAGGCCAGCGACCGCTGGCCCGCGCACTCGTGTGCGCGTGAAGCCAAGCTGCCGGAGGCAGCGCCCGGCGTTTGAGGGAGCATGCATAGATCAGGAGCCATGCTACATGGCTCTTGGTCTTACATCTGATT
>JAEMSB010000519.1:1744-3435 GCA_016463045.1 Niveispirillum sp. | reverse complement strand
CCGCCCACACTGATCGCCGCAAAGGATGACCCCATGGTTCCCTGGTCAGACACGCGCCATGCGGGGGATATCGCGCGGGATGCCCGGCTTAGGCTGGTGGATCGTGGCGGTCACCTTGTGCATGAAGTCAGGGCCGATATGGTCGCGGGATTGATTGCCGACGCCATACAGGCCCGACCCGCCAGCCGGGTGGATGCCGCATGAACATGATCACCCCCCATATCAGGCCCGACGTCCAGGCACCCGACCCGTCACGGCCACAGGCCGTGGTCATCGGGGCCGGGGTGGGCGGTCTGTCAGCAGGTGCTCTGCTGGCCGCACGCGGCTATGGCGTCACCATTATCGATCCGCTGGATGCACCGGGGGGCCGGGCCTATGCCCACCGGCAGGATGGTTTCGTCTTTGATGCCGGCCCAACCATCATCACCGCGCCCTGGATGTTTGAGGATCTCTGGCGTGATTGCGGCGGGCGCCTGTCCGATGATGTGCAGATCCGGCCCTGCAACCCGTTCTACAAGATCCGTTTCGATGATGGAGCCTGGTTCAACTATTCCGGCGATCCGGCAGCCATGGAGGCGGAGGTTGCGCGTTTCGACCCGCGCGACGCTGCGGGTTATCGCAGCTTCATGGATGAAAGCCACCGCATCTATGAGGTGGCTTTTGAACAACTGGCCGATCAGCCTTTCCACAGCTTGGCCTTCACCGCCAAGACCCTGGCGGGACTGGTCCGGCTGGGTGGGTATCGTTCCGTTTATTCGGTTGTTTCCAAGCATTTCAGGAACGAACGGCTTCGCAACATCTTCTCCTTTCATCCGCTGCTGATTGGCGGCAATCCCTTTTCCGCCACCTCTTTCTATTGCCTGATCGCGCATCTGGAGGGGCGGTATGGGGTGCATTATGCCGTGGGGGGCACAAACGCCCTCGTCCATGGCATCGCCAATCTGGTCCGCCGCAATGGCGGCGTCATCCGGTTGGGAGAGACGGTTGAAACCATCCTGACGGAGGGGCGCCGGGCCACCGGCGTGCGCCTGAAATCGGGAGAGATCGTGCCAGCGGACATCGTCGTCTCCAACGGTGACCCGGCCACCACCTATGGCAAGCTGTTGAGCCATCACCCCCGCCGCCGCTGGACCGATGCCAAAATCGCGCGCGGCGATTATTCGATGGGGCTGTTCGTCTGGTATTTCGGGACCAACCGCCGCTATGATGATGTCTATCACCACACCATGCTGTTCGGCCCCCGGTACAAGGGCCTGTTGACCGACATCTTCAAGCGGCAGCATTTGGCCGATGATTTCAGCCTCTACCTGCACCGCCCCAGCGCCGTGGACCCCAGCGTGGCACCTAACGGCTGCGACGCCTTCTATGTGTTGAGCCCGGTTCCAAACCTGGGTGGCACCACGGACTGGCAAGACATGGCGGAAACCTATCGGCAGCGGATCGCCGCCCATCTGTCGCGCACGCTTCTGCCCGATCTGGAGCGCCATGTCGTCGTGTCCAAGATGGCCACGCCGCTGGATTTCCGCGACCGGCTTCTGTCCTGGCAGGGGGCGGCATTCGCGTTGGAGCCGAAGCTGCTGCAAAGCGCCTGGTTCCGTCCGCATAACCGCAGCGAGGAACTGGAGAACCTGTTCCTGTGCGGCGCGGGCACGCATCCGGGGGCGGGGTTGCCCGGCGTCCTGTCATCGGCC
>JAEMSB010000519.1:0-1734 GCA_016463045.1 Niveispirillum sp. | reverse complement strand
CCATGGCAAGCGTAGAACGCACCCGTGAAGAACTGGTTTCCCGCCAATGACTGGGACGATGGAAGACGCCCATCAAACGATGCCCATCCGGCCCGTAAGCCCCTGCGGCGACCAGTAGGGTTGAATTACGGTTTCACCGGGGATGGCATCGATCTGGATGAATGCACCGCCTCCATCCGGCGCGGGTCGAAATCGTTCCACATCGCGTCCCTGCTGCTGCCCCGTGGCACACGGCAGGCAGCGCATGCGCTCTACGCCTTCTGCCGGCATTCTGATGACCTGATTGATGATCAGGCCCGGCAACCCGATGCGCTTTTACGCCTGCGCCAACGGCTGGACCGGATTTATGACGGCGCCCCCCATGACCATGCCTGCGACCGTGCCTTCGCACGCATCGTGGGCGATCACGGCATTCCCAAGGCCATCCCGCTTTCCCTTCTGGATGGGTTCGCCATGGATATGGTGGACCGGCGCTACCGCACCATCGCAGAGGTGAAACAATATGCGGCGCGCGTGGCCTCCACCGTTGGGTTGATGATGTCGCTGGTCATGCGGTCGGGCGATGCCTGGACCCTGGCGCGGGCCGCCGACCTGGGCCTTGCCATGCAGTTGACCAATATCGCCCGCGATGTGGGGGAGGATGCACGCAATGGCCGCCTGTACCTGCCCCTGGACTGGCTGCACGATGCCGGGATTGAGGGCGAGGCCTTCCTGCGCAACCCCTGCTTCACGCCGGCATTGGCCGCAGTGGTTAAACGTCTGCTGACGGAGGCGGACCGTCATTACCAGCTTGGCCACGCCGGAATTGCTCGCCTGCCCGCCGCCTGCCGCCATGCTATCCGGACCGCCGCCCTGACCTATCAGGATATTGGCCGCTGCATCGCCCGCAACGGCTATGACAGTGTTTCCCAACGGGCGCGGACGACATTGCCGCGAAAGCTGACCCTGGTGGCCCGCGCGACATGGCCTGTGACGGTGCCGATGGATATGGCCATCATGGCCCTGAAGGCACCCGCTGACCCCTCTGTGGCCCGTCTGGTAGCGGCCGCCGCCGAGGCATTTGCCGTAGCGGAACGCGGGCAGCAAACAGAAGTGAGGAACGGCACACAGGTGGAGCGGGTAGCCGCCATTCTGATGGGGATTGAGCGACGCCAATGCGAGGAACGGCGGGCACGCCGCCTGCAACGCTGGCAGAAGGTGGCCGACCTTGGCTGAAAACTATTTCGGTCTGATTGAGGCGGGAATGGTCTTCGGCCTCGCCATCGCCTTCTACCTCTGGCAGCGGCGTGATCTGCGCCGGTATGAGGAGAAGGACCGCAAGGCGCGGGAGGCAAAGTCCAATCAGACCCTACCTCCCGACTGACCTCACGGATATCGGGTCCGGCGCGGCATACGAAAGGGCAGCATCAGCCGCACCAACGGGTTCGACAGCCGCCGGCAATCCAGCGTCTCATGCACCATATCCAGACGCTCGCCACCCAGCGTGGTCTCGATGCAGGCACGGGTGTAGAAGGGGCCATCCTCCAGCCGGGTGACCAGGGTCGGGGACCAATCGGGATCACAGGCAACACCGCTGCGCACGCCCCAGAACCCCTGGGGCAGATCACAGCGCGCCGGAACATCGAGGATGTCAGGGACCGCCGACCCACGGTATCGCAGGGCCAGCCGACGGGGCGCACCGGTTCGTGGCTGGGCATCATACAGGATGACGGTATCCCCCCCCGCCCCAAGATG
>JAEMSB010000518.1 GCA_016463045.1 Niveispirillum sp. | reverse complement strand
ACCATGTGGTCGCCGGTTGGGTGCCTCCCGTTCCTGTTGTAGAAGTCGGTGCCGCCATGAAGTTCCTTGATCAGTGCAAAATCTACCTGCGTAGCGGTGATGGCGGGCCGGGTGCGGTGGCGTTCCGGCGTGAGAAGTTCATCCCCTTTGGCGGGCCGGATGGCGGCAATGGCGGGCGTGGCGGCGATGTGGTGATCGAGGCCGTGGACGGCCTGAACACGCTGATCGACTATCGCTATCAGCAGCATTTCAAGGCCAAGAAGGGCGACCATGGCATGGGCTCGTCCCGCAACGGTGCCCGTGGCGCCGATGTGGTGCTGCGCGTGCCCGTCGGCACCCAGGTGCTGGACGAGGATCAGGAAACGGTCATCGCCGACATGACCGAGGCCGGTCAGCGCATCGTGCTGCTGAAGGGTGGTGATGGCGGTTACGGTAACGAGCATTTCAAGACCAGCACCAACCGCGCGCCCCGTAATTTCGGCCCCGGCTGGCCGGGGGAGGAGCGCTGGGTCTGGCTGCGCCTGAAGCTGATCGCCGATGCCGGCCTGCTGGGTCTGCCCAATGCCGGCAAAAGCACCTTCCTGGCCGCCGTCAGCCGCGCGCGGCCCAAGATCGCCGATTATCCCTTCACGACCCTGGTGCCCAACCTGGGCGTGGTGAAGGCCGGTGAGGAAGAATTCGTCATCGCCGACATCCCCGGCCTGATTGAAGGTGCGCATGAAGGCCACGGTCTGGGCACCCGTTTCCTGGGCCATGTGGAGCGCACGCGCGTGCTGCTGCACCTGATCGACGGCACGCAGGAAGATGTGCAGCTGGCCTACCGCACTATCCGCCGCGAGTTGCGCATGTATGGCGGCGGTCTGGCCGACAAGAAGGAGATCGTCGTCCTGAACAAGGTCGACGCCCTGACCGAGGAAGAGATCGAGTTCAAGCGCACCAAGCTGCGCCGGTCGGCCAAGAAGCCCGTCTTCGTGATGTCGGGTGCGGCGGGTGAGGGCGTGCAGGAAGTGCTGTACGCCTTGCTGAACATCATCAAGGAAGGCCGGGCACAAGAGGGCATGGCGGCGGAAGAAGCCGCCTATCGGGCGCGGTATCAGCCGATTGAGGAGTGAGGGTTTGTGAGGGGACCGGGGGCGAACCGCGCCCGTCCGGTCTTGCACCGGGCCTTGGCGTTACCCTGGTCCTGTACCGTCCTCTACGCCGCTCTCAAGCCATTCCGGAAAGGAATCCAGGCTGGACAGCGGCTCACCATCGGCGATGACCTTGGCAATGGCCGCCAGCAGGTCCGGGAACGGATGCCCATCCTCTCGCGCACGCTCAACATTGGCTGTCAAATCCCAACCCGGTGACCGATGCCCCGCCAGCAGCCTCGCGCGGACTTCGCGCAAGGCCACTGTGGGTTCAATGCGGTGGTCATGGGCAAGGCGGTAGAACAACAGCTCCAACAGCACGGCACTATCCGTCTCAGCTCTAACCGAGGCCGTGGCTTGGTCCAGCAGAGCTATCGCTTCATCTGACCGACCGGTGGCGAACAACAGCCGTGCTAGATTTCCCATTATGTTCGGGTTACTTGGGTCTGCCTTTACTGCGCGTCTGTAGTAATTCTCCGCTTCCTCATGTTTTTTTTGAATGTGATCCAGGAAGGTTGCGAAATTACCCAGGTGGACAGAGTAATTGGGGTCCGCTTCAATGGCACGTTGGTAGAACTGTTCTGCTGCGTCATGCTGCTTGCGAACCTCCGACAGGAAGATCGCGAAGTTTCCGAGATGAATGGCGTTGTTAGGATCAGCCTCGAGGGCACGCCTGTAGAATTGCTCGGCTTCGTCGTGCTGCTTACGAACATCTGTCAAGAAGCTCGCGAAGTTTCCGAGATGGGTGGCGTAATGGGGGTCAACCTCTACGGCGCGTCGGAAGAGTTGCTCCGCTTCGTCATACTGCTTGCGAACGTCCGCCAAAAAGCTCGCGAGGTTTCCTAGATGGACTGCGTAGTTCGGGTTTGACTCGACAGCGCGCCTGTAGAACTGCTCTGCCTCGTCATCCCGCTTGCGAGTGCGCCTTAAAAAGTTCGCGAAATTTCCTAGATAGATGGCGTTGTTTGGGTCTGCGTCTATAGCGCGTCTGTACAACTGTTCTGCTTCGTCCGGCTGTTCGCGAAACTCGACCAGTTCGGCTGCCAAAGCGCCGAGCAGTAGCGCACTGTCCTCATTTTTCTTCACCGCATCCCGCAACGCTGCAGTCCGTATCGGCCCGCGCGGCAATAGGTAGGCTTGGCGATGAAGGGCCGACGGGCTTGTGTCCCCTTTGGTAGACTTTTGCGCCCTGTCTGCAAGTGCCCTGTCGGTCTTGGTGGCGGAGGGTTGCTGCGCCTTCTTGCCAATGGATTCGAAAAGGTTCTTGAATTTCTCCTCGTGATTTTGAACGATCTCGTCAAACCGCTGGCTGTCCACCTTGGGCAAGGTAAGTTCTTCACCGATGAGAAACATCACCTCATCAAAATCAAGATGCTTAACCCACACCGCCTTCTGGCTTTCCAGCCAATCACCGAATTCGTTGGTTGGCCAGGTATCGTTGACCCAGAAAATCCCAAGCTGAACATGATTTGCGGATAATTTACGCAGAGTATTCGTGATGCTTTCGTCATTGGCGCCATAGCCCATGAAGATAATGCCGCGTTCTTGGATCAAACGCGCGAATAGCGACTCCAGTTGATAATCCAGACAATTTGTTTCATCCTTTGTGTTTTGGGGGGAGAAGTGAGCGTCGCCATGTAGCTTGACAACCAAAGGCTTCTCGGACGTAAGCCGGGCAAAGCCGCTAAGTGAGCCATGGGTAATTACCAAAGGACGGCGACGGTGGAAAAGATACAGGGCGTCGGCTACCAGATTATCGAAATTGGTGGTCAGAACGACGTTGCACTGGGGGCCGAGGTCCTTATGGGCCAGCAATGCGGCCAGGGTGGCATACCCATAGCCTGGGTTCTTATCCCCAACTTGCCAGTCGATTTCTAACTGACGCAGCACAGGGGTGGGAAAGAACAGGTCCATGGCTTTGCCGTAATGGGCAGCGGGATTGTTCTCATCGTAATCATTGAAGTGCCCCTTTGCCCAAGCAGAGGCTGTGCCCGGCGTGCCTTCATGCCGGTGATGTTCGTCAATCCAATGCCGAACCAACTCGCTTGCCGTCATGATCCCAGAACTGCGCGAACAACCGGCCCCCAGGAAGAAGGCATAACGGTGTTTGCGGCTCAGCCGGTATTTCAGCAGTCTGGCAAAGGTCTCGGCCGTGATTTCCCGCACGACAGCAACTCCGCGCTACAAAGGGGGCAGGGGGCCATCATGGCCGCGCACCCTGTTGCTTGTCCAGGTTGATCAATGAGGTGCAAAATCCCTCATCCAATAGTATGCGTCGATCAGGCCTTGCCCAAGCACCCCGCCACCC
>JAEMSB010000069.1:1653-12780 GCA_016463045.1 Niveispirillum sp. | reverse complement strand
GCCCGTCCCCGGATCATCGGCCCCGCCCAACCCCGGCAGCAACCGGCGTGTGAACAGCGGCTCCCCCGACCGCAGCAGCGGGGCCAACACAGACACAGCTTCGTCCAGAACTTCCAGCACCAGTGGCAGATACCGGCGCGGCGGATACAGGACCAGCGTGTCCACCCGGTCATAAAGCGCCGGCGATGACGGGCATTTCAGGCTGAACGGGATGAAATAGCGGTTCAGACCCAGGGTCAGCAGGTGCAGCAGGGCCGGTGCCTGTTCGGCGGCGACATTGAAATAAAGCCGCGCCAACTCCCCCTCATCCGCCGCACTGGCCGGGGTTTCGCCGAACGCGTGGAAATATCCGGCCTGTGCCGTCTGTGACTGGTTCGGCATGGGGATATCGATGCGCTGGCCCGGCGGCGGCGTGTATCCGGGCGGCAATCCCGCCTGGGCTGCCGTCACCACGCGATAGCTGCCGCCCTTCTCTACATGCAGTCGCCCATCTGGCGTCACCTGATAGACCTGCCAGCCCCGGTCCAGCACATTCTGTCCGGCATTTGCCGCCGACAGCGCCGCGATCAGGGCTGGATCGGGCGTCAGGTCGTGGGCCGCCGCCTCTGTCGCCGCACCGGTCCAGGGCTTTGTATAGGCCTGTTCATACAGCAGGGGCCAAATGGCATCCACCATCGCCACCCGCACATCCTGCCCCGGCTGCACCGACACCGGCATGGGCGGCAGGCCCGGCAGCTGCACCGATTGCGGCGGCACGATCCGCACCGCCTCCGCAATGGCGATCAGGGCGGGGTCGGCCCACAGGCCAGGGGCGCTGGCGGCTGGTGCCTGCATCGCCCGCGTCACCGCTTCGGGCACCTTGCTTGCCGTAACCGTGCCGACCCCCATGAACTCCGCCATGAACCGGTCGGCATCGGCAAAGGCCAAGCCGGCCAGATTGGTCAATTCGGCGGCCAGCGGCGGCACGGTGGCGGAGGTAAAGGTGCTCTCCATGGCGCTTTGCAGCAGCCGTGCCCCCAGATAGGGCACCACGGCGCGCAGGCTGGCATCATCGGCCTGCCAGTGTCCGCCCGTCGCCGCCTGCCAGAACCCGGCCATGGCGGGGAACATGGCGGTCAGCGGTTCCATCGGCACCGGTTCCGGCGTACGGGGCGGGGCATTGGGATCGGCCATCCAGGGCATGCGCCCATCTTCCACCAGCCAGGAGGCGTAAAAGCCGGAAAGCACGCCCGCCACATCCCACAGCGGATCGCCGATATCGGCCAGCTCCCAATCCACGATGCGCAGTTCTGGTGCCCCCGCCGGCCCGCCCCGCACCAGGATATTGTCCCACTTCATGTCACCCTGGATTAGGGTGCGCGGCTGCCAGCGCGACAGAGCCCCCTCCAGACCCTGAAGGACGCTGGGCGTTGCGCGGATCATGGCGACCAATTGCGCGCCCCCCGCCCCGAACAGGGGCACATCCCGCCGCCCGATGGTCAGGATCCAGGGGGCTACGCGCTGCGCCCCGATCTGCGTGCCAATCATCTCCGCCGCCGGCGTCGCCTCCGCATGGATGCCGGCCAGACCGGCACCCAGCAGCGACAGGATATCCACATCCATCCGCCTTGTACGGCGGTAATGGGTGTCCAGCGTCTCTGCATCGGCAAACAGATCGAAGATCAGGGCCTGACGCCCTTCTTCGAACCGGCGCAGCCGCACGGTGGCGCCACGCAGGGCGGCCAGGGCCGGCACCGTCTCCGCCAGCCGGTGCAATGCTGCCTCCCGCCCGATGGACCCGGCCAAATCGGGGGCCGATGCCGCTACCTGCTTGATGAACAGGCCCGGCCCGTCAATGCCTGAGACACGGAAGCTGCGGTTACGCCGCCGCACCTCCCGCACCCGCAGCCGGTCGCCAGCGACATCGCGCTGTGTCAGCAGATCGCGTGACAGCAGAAAGGGCGCAACATCACTGGCCAGCAGGAACATGGGGCCGCCTTCGCAAGGGCTGGGCAACTGGGCCGGCAGGGTCGCATCCCTGCCGGCCCCCGACACGCGGATCTCAGGCCGCCGGCGGGCAGTAGGTCGTCTGCGTCACCCAGGGATTGCCGGCCACACCCGTCTGCGGCGGTGCCACCGGGGCCTGTACCCCACCCGCCGCCTGTTGCGGGAAGCTTATGGTGCCCGGCTGAGCGAAGCTGATCGTCTGCGGCTGAGCAAAGCTGATCGTCTGGGGCTGAGCGAAGCTTATGGTCTGCGGCTGCGCAAAGCTGATGGTCTGGGGCTGGGCGAAGCTGATCGTCTGCGGCTGAGCAAAGCTGATGGTCTGGGGCTGAGCGAAGCTGATCGTCTGCGGCTGCGCAAAGCTGATCGTCTGCGGCTGGGCGAAGCTGATGGTCTGCGGCTGGGCGAAGCTGATCGTCTGGGGCTGGGCGAAGCTGATCGTCTGCGGTTGAGCGAAGCTGATCGTCTGCGGCTGAGCGAAGCTGATCGTCTGCGGTTGAGCGAAGCTGATCGTCTGCGGCTGAGCGAAGCTGATGGTCTGCGGCTGGGCGAAGCTGATGGTTTGCGGCTGGGCGAAGCTGATGGTCTGCGGCTGCGCAAAGCTGATGGTCTGCGGATAGGCGCAGTTGGCCGGGGCGCAGGAGATGGTCTGGGGATAGGAGATCGTCTGCGGATACGAAATGGTTTGCGGGAAGGAAATCGTCTGCGGGAAGGAAATGGTCTGGGGATAACCGTACATGCAGCACCTCTCCGATAACCCGTGTCCGGGCGTGTGGCCTCTCCCGGCTGCAGGCGCGCAGCCCCCTTCTGATTAACCCGCCTGGGGCAGGCTGTTCAAGACGATATCGAGAACAGGTTCTGGTTAATTACCCTTATTACGCGTATCGGGCGGGGGTGCCTCAGTTCAGCCGCACCCCCTCACCGGTATCGAAAAGGCTGGCCGCGGCGCCGTTCAGGTGCAGGCCGACCATCTGTCCCACCGACAGCGCCACGCCCGGCGCCATGCGGGCCGTCACCTCCCGACCGGCCAGCCGCAGCAGGACGAAGGTGTCCGGCCCCGTCGGCTCCGTCATCATCACCTGGGCCTGAAAGGTCCCGCTCTCCCCCGCCGGTGCCAGGGACAGATGTTCCGGCCGCAGGCCCAGAACCACCCTCTGCCCCACCTTCAACCCCGTTCCGGCCCTAAGCCCTGGCAGTGCCAGTACCTGGCCATCCAGGCGCAGGGCCGGGCCATCATCGACCAGCGCCAATTCCCCTTCCAGGAAGTTCATGGTGGGCGCGCCCACGAAACCGGCCACGAATCGGTTGGCCGGTTTGGCATAAACCATCTCCGGCCGGTCGCATTGCTGCACGCGGCCCTTGTTCATCACCACAATGCGGCTGGCCAGCGTCATGGCCTCCACCTGATCATGGGTGACATACAGTGTGGTACGGCGCCCGCGTTCATGCAGGCGCTTCAATTCCACCCGCATATCGGCACGCAGCTTGGCGTCCAGGTTGGACAAGGGTTCGTCCAGGAGGAACACCTGCGGTTCGCGCACCAGGGCGCGGCCAATGGCCACCCGCTGCTGCTGCCCGCCCGACAGTTGCGACGGCTTGCGGTCCAGCAGATGTTCGATCTGCAAGAGCTTGGCGACACCTGCCACCTTCGCCGCGATCTCCGCCTTGGACAGGCCGCGCATCTTCAGCGCGAAGCCGATATTCCGGCGCACGGACATGGTGGGGTAGAGCGCATAGGACTGAAACACCATGGCGATGTCGCGCTGATCGGGCTCCAGATCCGTCACGTCGCGGTCGCCGAAATGGATGCGCCCGCCCGTCGGTTCCTCCAGCCCCGCCACGATGTTCAGAAGCGTGGACTTGCCACAGCCCGACGGGCCCAGCAGCACCAGGAACTCACCCGGTTCGATATCAAGGTCGATCCGTTCCAGGACATTCGTGCTGCCAAAGCTTTTGGCGATGCCCTGCAGATGTACGCGTTGCATCCTCTTATCCCTTCACGGCCCCGGCCGCGATCCCGCGCACGAACAGGCGTCCGGACAGGAGATAGACCAGGATGGTGGGTAAGGCGGCGATCATGGTCGCCGCCATGTTGACATTATATTCCTGCGGCCCGAACTGCGACCCGGCCAGCACGTTCAGCGCCACCGTCACCGGCTGCTGCCCCGGCCCCGCAAAGGTCAGGCCCAGGATGAAATCGTTCCAGAGATAGGTGAATTGCAGCACCAGGGCGACCGCACAGACCGGCAGCGACAAGGGCAGCATCACATGCCAGAAACTGGCCAGGAAGCCTGCCCCGTCGATGCGCGCCGCCTTCAAAAGGTCACGCGGCACCGACAGGAAGAAATTGCGGAACAACAGCGTGACGAAGGCCAAGCCCCAGACGGTATGCGCGAAGACCAGCCCGCCCAGCGTCCCGAACAGGCCCATCTCCCGTACCAGTACGATCATCGGATAAAGCGTCACCTGCGGCGGGATGAACAGGCCGATCAGCAAGGCCGCGAACAGCATGTCCACCCATTTCGCGGTCCGCAGGCTGAGGGCGTAGCCGGTCAAGGCGCCCAGGGCCAGTGAGCAGAACAAAGCTGGCAGCACGATGGCAAAGGAATTGCCGAACCAGACCGACAGGCCCCGGCAACTGCCGGAAATACAGGCCCCGCCCCAGGCCTTGGTCCAGGCGGCGAATGTGGGGTCCTGCGGCAGCGCGAACAGGCTGCCATTATTGATCTCGTCCAGGGGTTTCAGCGAGGTCGACAGCATGACCAGTAGCGGGAACAGCACCATCAGCGCCGCGATGGTCAGCATCAGGTAGAGCGGAAAACGCCGCATGGCTCAGCCCCCCTTCTTCTGCCGGATTTCGGCATAGAGATAGGGGCCGACGACCGCTGCGATGGTGGCCAGCATCATGCAGGCACCCGCCGCGCCCAGGCCCAGTTCCTGCCGGTTCAGAATATGCTCCATCACGAACCGCGCCGGCAGGTCGGAGGAGAAGCCGGGGCCGCCGCCCGTCAGCGCCACCACCAGATCGAAGGATTTCACCACCAAGGAAAAGAGAAGGATGGCGGCCGTGAAGAAGACGGGGCGCAGCATGGGCGTGATGATGGCGGCATAGACGCGCCAGGTGGGAATGCCATCCACCTTCGCCGCCTTCCAGATATTGGGGTCGACGCCGCGCAATCCTGCCAGGAACAGGGCCATGCACAGGCCCGATTGCTGCCAGATGCCGGCCAGCGCCACCGTGTAGATCGACCTATCGGCCCGCACCAGCCAGTTGAAGGCAAACTCCTCCCACCCCAAACCGCGCACCGCCTGCTGAATGCCCAGGCTGGGGTTCAGCATCCATTGCCAGATAATGCCGGTGACCACGAAGGACATGGACAGCGGCAGCATGAAGATGGTGCGGTACACCCCCTCTGCCCGCACACCCCGGTCGATCAGGATGGCCAGCAGATAGCCGACCGTCAGGCAACCCGTGATGAACAGCGCGCCATAGAGCGCCATGTTGCCCATCGCCGTCCACCAGCGGGCCGACGCGAACAGCCGTTCATATTGAAGCAGGCCGACAAAATCCCAGCTTGGTAGCAATTGCGAGCCGGTCAGGGAGATGGCGAAGGTCCAGGCGATGAACAGATAGAAGCAGACGAAGGTGATCATCCCCGCCGGCAGCAGGGCGATGGTGGGTGCCCGGTGCGATGGCTTCATCCCGTCCTCCCTTTATCATTATCGTTGCTGGCGGTCCGGGTCAGCGGAAGGCCAGGATGGATTTGCGCAGCAATTCCTGCCCCTGTTCGGGTGTCAGGCGCGGATCGTTCCAGAAATGTGAAATGGCATCATCAACTGCCCCGGCCATGCCGCCCGACAGGCCCATGCCGGTAGAGGCGAGATTGGTTTGCGGGTCGCGGATCAGGGCCATGGCCTGTTTCGCGCAAGTATCGAAACCATCGTCGGGCACATCGGTGCGCACGGGGATCGATCCCTTGGCCTGGTTCAGCCCGGCCTGAACCGCAGGGTCCATCATCACCGCCACAAAGCGCCTCTGCGCCTCTGCCGTTGCCGCATCGCGCGGCTGGGTGAAGGCAAAGGCGTCCACCACCATGATGTAGGCCGGGTCGGGGGAAGGGGCCAGGGCGCAGCCGATCTGCACCCCCGGCTCCAGTCCGCCTGCCTTGATATCGCCCTTGGCCCAATCGCCCATGAACTGAAACGCCGCGTCACCGCGCATCAGCATGGAAGTGGCCTGATTCCAGCGCCGTCCAGGGCTGCCCTCATCCACAAACGGGCGCAGCATGGCGAAGGTGCGAAACACCGACAGCATGGTGGGGGAGGAAAGGGCGTCGGGCTCCAGCGCCTCATAGACCCGGCGGTAGAAATCCCGCCCGCCGACGCCCAGAAGGACGGCATTGAACAGCAGCCGTTCTTGCCAGGGCTGCCCACCCAGCGCGATAGGCGTCTTGCCCATGGCTTTCAGCGTCGCCGCCGCCGCGATGAAGGCCTCCCATGTGCGCGGCACCTCCAGCCCCGCCTGTTGCAGCAGGGCGGCGTTGTAGAACATCCAGTTCTCGCCATGAATATTCAGGGGGGCGGCCATGTACCGCCCCTGATGCCGGGCCGACCGGGCCAGCAGCGGCGGCAAGACCCGGTCCCATTCATCGCCCGCGCCGGGCGCCGGCACCACCAGCCCATGGGCCGACAGTTCCCGCAGCTGCGCACCCAGCGAAAACAGAAACACCGGCGGCGGGTTGCCGCCCAGGATACGGTTGACGGCGGCGGCCCGCGCCGCCGACCCGCCCGGCACCGGTGCGTCGCGCCACACCCCGCCCTGGTCCCGGAACGCCTGACGCACCACCGACAGCGACGCGGATTCCCCGCCTGAGGTCAGCCAGTGCATCACCTCCAGTTCCTGCGCCGCTGATGCACTGCTTCCCAGGGCAATGCAGGCGATGACCGCCAGCTTTACGGCGACGCAGCATGATTTGGCCCGGACCTTCATCGCGCCGCACAATCCAAAACGTTTTGATTTGTTGGAAGTATGGACGCGAAGCCGCGAATGTCAAACCCAGAAAGCGCTGATAATGGCGTGATTTTCACTGGACCCAGATTTTTCGAAACGTTACGATTTTTGCTGTCTTCCCTCAGCGGTGAAAGAAACCGATCATGCGTTTCCCGGATGGGTTCAGGTGGGGTGTCTCCACCTCCAGCTATCAGATCGAAGGCGGGGCGCCCGATGACGGGCGCGGCCCCAGCATCTGGGACACGTACTGTGCGACCCCCGGCCGGGTGGCCAATGGCGATACCGGCACCGTCGCCTGCGACCACTACCATCGCTGGGCCGAGGACCTGGACCTGATCCGGGACCTGGGCGCGCAGCAATACCGGTTCTCCATCATGTGGGGCCGGGTGCAGCCGGACGGGACGGGGTCCACCAACCAGAAGGGGCTGGATTTCTATGACCGGCTGGTCGATGGCATGCTGGAACGCGGGCTGGAGCCCTGGCCCTGTCTGTACCATTGGGACCTGCCGCAGGCGTTGCAGGACCGGGGCGGCTGGGTCAATCGCGACAGCGCGTCATGGTTTGCCGATTACACGGAACTGATGGTGCGCCGCCTGGGCGACCGGGCGAAAACCTGGGTCACCTTCAACGAACCATCCGTCTGCGCCTGGGTCGGGAATGAGGAGGGGCGGCACGCCCCCGGCCTGACCGACCCGCGCGCCGCTGTGCGCGTGGCCCATCACCTGAACCTGGCCCATGGACGGGCCGTGGGGGTGGTGCGTGATCTGGCACCGGGCGTTCCCGTCGGCTTCGTCCTGCCTGTCCATACGGGCCGCCCCCTGCCGCAATTTGCGGACCGTGACGCCCATCTGGTGAAATTGTTTGAGGATAAGTGGAACGGGGTTTTCCTGGGACCCGTCCATCTGGGCCGCTATCCCGACAGTGTGCTGGACCGGTTCGCCCCGCATATAAAGGCGGGCGACATGGCGGAGATCCACCGGCCCGTGGATTACCAGGGGGTGAACCATTATTTCCCGACATACCTGTCGCCGGTGGAGGGGGCGGCCTGGCCGTTCCGGATTGTCGAGCCGCCGAAATATCTGCGCCGAACGGAGATGAACTGGGGCATCGACGGCCACGCCTTCTATCAGGCGCTGGATGGCCTGCGCCGCGATTATGGCAACCCGCCTGTCTTCGTGACGGAGAATGGCGCTGCCTTCCTGGATATTCCCGGCCCCGATGGCCGTATCGATGACCAGGACCGCATCGCCTATTACCAGGAATATCTGGCCGGCATGCACCGGGCGATTTCGGAAGGGGCGGATATCCGGGGCTATATGCCCTGGTCGCTGCTGGATAATTTCGAATGGGCGCATGGCTATAACAAGCGCTTCGGGCTGGTGCATGTCGACTATCAGACGTGCAAGCGCACGCCCAAGGCGTCCTTCGATTTCATGCGCCGCGTGATGCATGAGAATACAGTGCCCATGACGGGCGAATAATCTTACTCTCTGCCGCTTTCAAAGGTGACCTGACCGACCGCCATGCCATCTCCTCCGCGCATCAATCTGAAAACCCTGGCCGAACATCTGGGCCTGTCGATTACGACCGTGTCGCGAGCGCTGAAGGACGGGCCGGAGGTGAAGCCGGACACGGTGGCGCGGGTGAAGCAGGCAGCGGCGACCCTGGGTTACCTGCCCGATGCCGGCGGTGTCTATCTGCGCACCGGGCGCACGATGAAGATCTGTTCGGTCTTCTTTGCGCCCGAGGTGGCCGATTACGGCGATGCCGGCTTCCTGGCGCAGGTGGAGGGCGTGTCGCGCACGCTGGAGACCGACAGTTACAACCTGATCGTCCTGGCACAGACGGCCAGCCAGTCGCCCTTGGAAACTGTGCGGCGCGTGTTTCAGCAGCGTCTGGCCGATGGCATCATCTTTTCCCGCACCACGCCGATGGATGAACGGGCGCGCTTCTGCCTGGAGTTCAAGTTCCCTTTCGTCAGTTTCGGGCGCACCGAGCTGCACAGCCCCCACGCCTTTGTCGATCATGATGATGAAGGCGGCGTTTATGACGCGGTGACCCGTCTGGCGGCGGAGGGACATAAACGCATCGCGCTGTTCAATCCCACAGGCGGCATGACCTATGCCGGTTTCCGGCTGCGGGGGTATCAGCGGGCTTTGGCTGATCTCGGCCTGCCCTGGGACAGGTCGCTGCTGGTCACCTCTCCCCTGTCCGTCTGGGCCAGTCAGGCGGCGATGGGTGACCTTCTGGCGCGCGACACCGGCGTGACGGCCATCGTCTGCGCCAATCAGCTATCGATGTTCGGCGCCATGGACGCGGCCCAGGAGCAGGGCAGGGACCCGGCCCAAGGCGATCTGCGCATCATCGGGTTCGGCGGCATGCCCTTCCGCATGCCGTTCGAACAGGGCGTCACCTATTACTACCAGCCGCAGCGCCGCGATGGTGAGGAACTGGCCCGCCACATGCTGGCCCTGTTGCAGGGAGAGCCGGCGGAAAGCCTGCAAACGGTGCTGCCCTATCAGCGCATCGACGATTTGCAGCGTTTCCGCACCGACCTGCGCACCCAGGCGATGGCAGAGGCGAGGCGGCCCTAATCCACCGCCACCTCATCGGCATTGTCCAGATTATCCACGCATTTGGGCCGCATGATCAGGTACAGCACGACAATACCCGCCAGCATACCCACGGCCAGCGCTGGGGCCTTCCAATCGCCGGTGGTCAGCCGGTTGACGAACAGCAGGGCGCAGATCATCGCGCCCCCGACCGGTACAAAGGACGGCACCTCGAACACGCCCTTCGCCTCTGTCGGGCGGCGCTGCAGGATCAGCAGGGCGATATTGATGATGGTGAATACCGCCAACAGCAGCAGCACTGTGGCCGATGCCAGTTGCGCGATATCGCCCGACAGCATCAGGGCGGTGACAATCAGCAGCAGGGTGGCGATGGCCACATGTGGCGTGCGCCGGCCCGCATGCACCCGGCCCAGCGGACGCGGCAGCAATTCCAGCCGCGCCATGCCATAGGCCAGGCGTGATGCCATGATATAGTTCAGCAAGGCCGTATTCGACACGGCAAACACTGTGATCACCACGAACACGACGGGCGGAATCCAGGGTGCGGCGCGGTTCACCACCTCCACCAGCGGTCCCGACGCGGTGGCCAGTTCCTGCCACGGCACGACCGACACCGCCGTGATCGCGACAGCCAGATAGATGACCGTGGCCGCCGCCATGGCGATGATGATGGCCCAGGGCAGGGTGCGCTGCGGGTCCTTCACTTCTTCGGCCACGTTGAACGTGTCCTCGAACCCGATGAAGCTGAAGAAGGTCAGCACCGCCCCTTGCAGGATCATGGCCGCATCGATCCCGCCCGATGTCGGCGGCACCTCCAACAGGTCAACCCCGCCCCAGTACGGAATGCCCACCGCAATGACGACCAGCAGGCCTCCCGCCTCCATGAATGTGCAGGCCATGTTGACCCACATGCTTTCCTTGATGCCCCGGAACACAATCCCGGCGATCAGCAGCAGGAAGCCCAGCGCCAGGGCCATCACCGGCACCCCTTCCAGCATGGGCAGCCGCGTCAGCGCCTCCGCCACCACCCGGCTCTGCGTCGCGACCGAGGTCAGGCCCGATGCCATCACTGTCAGCCCGACCAGATATGTCAGCAAGGGCCAGCCATAGGCGCGCTGTGTGACATAGGCGGCACCACCGGCACGCGGATACCGCGATCCCAGCGAGGCATAGGACAGACCTGTCAGCAGGGCCGCGACCATGGAGACCAGAAAGGCCAGCCACACGGCATTGCCCATCTCCCCCGCCGCCTTGCCGATCAGCCCATAGATGCCGGCCCCCAGCATGCTGCCCAACCCATAAAGCGCTAGCTGCGGCAGGTTCACATTGCGGGCCAGCGTCGCCTCGCGTTGGGACTGATCCGTCACTCTTTTGTCTCCTGGGTCTGTGGCCGGGGCGAGAACAGACAATCACAGGACCATTGTTCGACGGTTCCTGGCAAGGGGGCTGAGAGAATGCGGGACGGTGCGGGCCACTACCCGGCGAACGGCGTCAGCATCTCGATCAAAGGCAATCGGGCCTGCATCTTCACGCCCAGCATGACGGTGCCGCTGATCTTGC
>JAEMSB010000069.1:0-1643 GCA_016463045.1 Niveispirillum sp. | reverse complement strand
GCTGTACGAACAGCGTATCGGCGGGCGGTACCGTCCAGGTGGCGCGGTCGGCCAGGATCGGCTTACCGCGTTCGCGCAGGCTGCCCACAAAACTGCGATCAGCGAAATCGAACAGGCCGCCCCGGCTGCGATCCAGATGGCGCAGTAAGATGCCGATCATCTCTTCAATCACCAACCCGTGGCGCTGCAACTGTGCCGGGGCGATGAACCCGATGCGCAGCAGGGCATCGCGGATGGCCTCCACCTTCCCGCCCAATCCCGCCTGCAACAGGCCGCGATACCCCTCGACCGTGGCGGGTTCCACGACACGGGCCGCCCCGAAATCCAGCAGCAGGATGCGACCCGTTTCCGGTTGCCAGCGGTAATTGGCGAAGTTCGGGTCAGTCTGCATATGGCCGAACACAAACAGTTCGCGCAACACCAGGTCCAGCAGGGCCGCCACGGCCCGGTCGCGCTGGGCCTGCGGTGCATCGGACAGCGTGTCGATGGGCCGTCCCGACAGGAAATCCATGGGCAGGACGGTGGGCCGCAGCAGCTCATCCACCGGTTCCGGCACCAGGAACCGGTCGTCCTGGGCCAGCAATTCCTCGAAATGCCGCATCTGTGCGGCCTCGCGCTGGTAATCCGCCTCCTCATGCAGCTGGCGCTTGGCCTCCAGCAGCAGGGGATTGATGTTCAGGCTGGCCGGCAGCAGGCCCGACAGACGCAGCAGCGTGGCGACATTGTCGATATCGGCATCGATGCTGGCCGCCACGCCGGGATACTGCACCTTGATGGCCAGTTCGCGGCCCCCCGGCAGGGTGGCGCGGTGGACCTGCCCGATGGAGGCGGCGGCGATGGGCGTGGGATCGAACCGCGCGAACCGCCGGCGCCAGTTCGGCCCCCAGGCCTCGATCAGCACGCGGTCAAGCTGTGGCGGCGGCATGATATGGGCATTGTCGCGCAGCTGCGCCAGGATGCTGGTCAGTTCCGGCGGCAGCACATCGCCCGCATCCATGGACAGCATCTGGCCCAGCTTCATGGCCGCCCCGCGCAGGCGGGACAGTTGCTCCGTCACCTTGCGCGCATTGCCGGGCGTCAGGATCAGGTCGGACATTTGCGGTCGCTCCCCGCGGGCCAGCCGGCGCAAGCCTTCGCCCACCATGCCGGTCGCCACACCGCCCGCCATCTGTCCAAAGGCGGCCAGCCGGGCAAACCGGGCCTGCGGCACGGGGCGGGAACGGTCATTCATCGCAATAACCTTTGCAGTCGCGGCCGCAGCCGCAGGAAAATCCGGTACCCCGCCTCAAACAACGGTGTGACGGGCCGCCATCCAGCCAGGATGCCAAGGGGCCGAAGCATCGGAATGGCCCGCCACATGGCGGCAAACGCCGCTGCGCCGGACAGCATCCGCTCCCCCTCCCGCACATGAAACCGCGATAGGATATCGGCGCGGTCCAGCGGACAAGGCGTCCCCGGCTCCGCCGCATTGACAAAGTGAATGGCCCCCCGCCGGTCCAGCCGCCGCATCAGCGCAATCTCCCGCCGGCACAGCGGACAGGCCCCGTCATACCAAACAGTGACTGGCGGCACCCGCATTGTCATCGCGGACCTCACACCAGGGCCAGGGCGATGGTCAGCAGTCCCAACCCACCGCCCATCAT
>JAEMSB010000517.1 GCA_016463045.1 Niveispirillum sp. | reverse complement strand
CCCTACCGAAACCCCTTCCCTTCCATGTGAAATTCGCCCATCTACCGCGCTTGACCGGCAGGTGCCTGCCGGTCAAAAGTCGCGCTCCATCTATTTCCAACTCCTATCAGGGGAAAAGCCATGTCTTCGGCTGAAGTGCCCGTTTCCAGCGCCCAGGTTGCCATTACGCTGCCCGATGGCAGCGTGCGGACCTATGCGCAGGGCACTACCGGGGCCGACGTGGCCGCCTCCATCGCCAAGTCGCTTGCCAAGGCCGCCCTGGCCGTGAAGATCGACGGCGTTGTCCGTGACCTGGCCCTGCCGCTGCAGGCCGATTGCAACCTGGCGATCATCACGGACAAGAACGAGGCCGACGCGCTGGACCTGATCCGGCACGATGCCGCGCACATCATGGCCGAGGCGGTGCAGGAGCTGTATCCCGGCACGCAGGTGACGATCGGCCCCGCCATCGCCACGGGCTTCTACTATGATTTCGCGCGCGACACGCCGTTCACGCCCGACGATCTGGTGAAGATCGAAAAGCGCATGCACGAGATCGTGGACGAGAACCGCCCCTTCACGCGCGAAGAATGGGACCGGACCGAGGCCATCGAGCATTTCAAGTCCATCGGCGAGAAGTACAAGGCCCAGATCATCGAGGATCTGCCCGCGTCCGAAACCATCACCATCTATCGTCAGGGCAAGTGGTACGACCTGTGCCGCGGACCCCACCTGCCCAGCACGTCCCGTGTTGGCCATGCCTTCAAGCTGATGAAGGTGGCCGGTGCCTATTGGCGCGGCGATGCCAAGAACGCCATGTTGCAGCGTATTTATGGCACGGCCTGGCGCACGGAAAAGGAACTGGCCGATCACCTGCACCAGATCGAAGAGGCCGAGAAGCGCGACCATCGCAAGCTGGGCCGCGAAATGGACCTGTTCCATGTGCAGGAAGAGGCAACGGGTTCGGTGTTCTGGCACCCCAAGGGCTGGGCGCTTTACCGCAGCCTTGAGAACTACATCCGCGCCAAGCTGGTCACCGCCAACTATGTCGAGGTGCGCACGCCGCAGCTCTATGATTCGAGCCTGTTCAAGGCGTCGGGTCACTGGGACCTGTATGGCGACAACATGTTCAAGGTCCGCGAGTCCGTGACCGAGGACGGGGTGGAGAAGTATCTGGGCGTGAAGCCCATGAACTGCCCCGCCCATGTGCAGATTTTCCGCCAGGGCCTGAAGTCCTACCGCGATCTGCCGCTGCGCATGGCCGAGTTTGGCAATTGCCACCGCAATGAACCGTCGGGCGCCCTGCACGGTATCCTGCGCGTGCGCAATTTCACCCAGGATGATGCGCATATTTTCTGTACCGAGGATCAGGTCGGCAGCGAGGCGAAGGAATATTTCGCGTTGCAGTTGGGCGTCTATAAGGACCTGGGCTTCGACAAGATCGCCGTGAAGCTGGCTCTGCGGCCCGACAACCGTCTGGGCGACGATGCCACCTGGGACAAGGCCGAGGAAAGCCTGCGCGTGGCCCTGCGTGCCAACGGTCTGGAGTTCGAAGAACTGCCCGGTGAGGGCGCGTTCTATGGCCCCAAGGTGGAATTCCACCTGACCGACGCCATCGGCCGTTCCTGGCAGTGCGGCACCTTGCAGCTGGATTTCCAGCTGCCGGAACGGCTGGACGCCTCCTATATTGGCCAGGATGGTGCCAAGCACCGGCCCGTCATGCTGCACCGGGCCATCCTGGGCAGCCTGGAACGTTTCATCGGCATGATGATCGAACATTATGCCGGCAAGTTCCCGCTCTGGCTGGCACCCACCCAGGTGACCGTCGCCACCATCATTTCGGATGCGGACGCATACGCCGAACAGGTGGCGGCCAAGCTGCGCCGGGCCGGCCTGCGGGTCGAACTGGACATCCGCAACGAGAAAATCAACTTCAAGGTCCGCGAACATTCGCTCCAGAAGGTGCCGGTCATGCTGGTCGTCGGTGCGCGTGAAGCGGAGCAGGGAACCGTCGCTGTGCGCCGTCTTGGCTCCAATGCGCAGGAAATCCTTGCCCTTGACGCCGCCATTGCTAATCTGTCGGAAGAGGCGCGTCCGCCCGCGGATACGTCCTCGACCGATTCTGCGTTCTAAAACTACCTCAAACCCCGTATTATAACGGATCGCCGCCCGCCCGCGCGCCAAAGCTGCCGCCGGGCGGTGATCCCAGGAAGACAGGAGAAGTTTCCATAGCCAGGCCTACCTCCCAAGACCGCGAACCCCAACGCGACGGTCCCCGCATCAACCGCGAAATCAATGTCCGCTCCGTGCGTCTGGTTGACGCCGAGGGCGAGATGGTTGGCGTCGTCAGCCTGCGCGATGCCTTGATTGCCGCTGAGGACGCTGGCCTCGATTTGGTCGAGGTCAGCCCCAACGCTGATCCGCCCGTCTGCAAGATCCTCGACTATGGCAAGTACAAGTACGAGGCGCAGAAGAAGGCCAATGAGGCCCGCAAGAAGCAGAAGATCATTGAGGTCAAGGAAATCAAGCTGCGTCCGAACATCGACGAGCATGATTACGAGATCAAGATGAAGGCCATGCGCCGCTTCCTAGAAGAGGGCGACAAGGTCAAGGTCACAATGCGCTTCCGTGGCCGCGAAATGGCGCACCAGGACATTGGCATGGCCGTTCTGGTGAAGGTCCGCGAGGCGCTGGACGATCTGGGCAAGGTCGAACAGATGCCGAAGCTGGAAGGCAAGCAGATGATCATGGTTCTGGCGCCGCGCTGACCGGCTGCCCTCCATGATCAAAAGAAAAGGCCGCATCCCCTGGGATGCGGCCTTTTCTTTTGGGTGTTCCACCTATGGACCGGTTATGGCCTCGTCAATGCGCGACCGGCTTCTCCGGCGCGACATAGCGGAAGCTGATGCTCTTGGCCTGGGTGCCCTGATTCTCGGGCCGGCGCGACTCGAACTTCGTGGACTGGTTGGGGAACAGGCGGCGCACGGGCGGCACGATGCGCCAAGCGTACAGTTCCTTACCGTCTTCCCCGACGGCCACGGCCTGGATATCGGGCACATCGCGCTGGCTGTCGGACTTGTTGGCAATCTCTCCCGATACGAACAGCATGTTGATGCCTTCGATGTCGCGGATTTCAACCTTGGTGGTCTTGGGATCACCCGGTTCCGACAGGCCCGTGCCCGGCAGTTCGGCCAGCCCCGCCATTTCATAGAGCGGGAAGGCGGCGGGCCAGGCCTGGATGATCATGTCCTTGCCATAAAACAGCCCGGCCCCGATGCCGCCCACGGCCAGTGCCAATCCGGCCCAGGCCGCCATCGCGGCCCGGCGGGCCTTGGACTGGCCTGGAAGGGCCGGCAGGTTGCTACCTTTCGGGATGGGGCGGGGCCGGAAGGGCCGGGCCAGCCCCATATCATCGGCGTCGGCGTCGAATCGCTTGGAATCGAATCCATCGCTGTCGCCATCCC
>JAEMSB010000068.1 GCA_016463045.1 Niveispirillum sp. | reverse complement strand
GGGCGGGGCGGCATCTGTCGTTCACACCTTACATGTCTGGCCGACAGCCTACCCCGCTTTCACCGCTTAAGGGGAGAGCCAATCGGGCATCTGCTCCAGCGTCAGGCTGTCCTCGAAGCTGGGGCGGCGGCGTACCACCTCGAAATTCGCGCCCGACACCAGAACCTCGGCCACCAATGGACGGGAATTATATGTCGAAGACATGGCAGCGCCATAGGCACCCGCAGTCAAAAACGCCAGCAGGTCGCCCGGCGCCACGGGCGGCATGGGGCGCAGGCGGGCGAACGTGTCCCCCGTCTCGCACACCGGGCCGACAATATCGGCATCGGCCAGCACGGCATCCGCCGCCGGCTGTGCCACGGGGATCACCGTGTGCCAGGCCTCATACATGGCCGGACGCACCAGATCATTCATGGCGGCATCGACGATCAGGAAGCGGCGATGCAGCCCTTCCTTCACAAAGATGGTGCGGGTCAGCAGCAGGCCGGCAGCCGCCACCAGCGACCGGCCCGGTTCCAGCGTGACATGACAGTCCAGGCCGCCCACCGTCTCGGCAATGGCCTTGGCATAGGCGGGATAATCGGGGGCCTGATCTTCCGGCTTGTACGGCACGCCCAGACCGCCGCCCAGGTCGATACGGCTCAGCGGCACACCCTGGGCCTTCAGATCACGCACCAGTTCGGCCAGCTTGCCGAACGCCTTGCGGAACGGCGTGGTCTTCAAAAGCTGGGACCCGATATGGACCGCGATGCCGACCGGATTGATACCGGGCAACGCCATAGCGCGGGCATAGGCCTCACCCGCATGGGCGAAATCGATGCCGAACTTGTCTTCCTTGCGGCCCGTGGCGATCTTGCCATGGGTTTCGGCATCGACGTCGGGGTTGATGCGGATGGCGATGGGCGCTTCCACGCCCAGTTCCACCGCAACCGCCGACAGAACCTCCAGTTCGGGCAGGCTTTCGACATTGATCTGGTGGATACCGGCCTGCAGGGCCGAGACCAGTTCATCGCGCGTCTTGCCCACGCCGGAAAACACGATCTTATCGGCGGGGATGCCGGCGGCCAGCGCGCGGCGCATTTCGCCCACTGACACGACGTCACCGCCGGCGCCCAGCTGTGCCAGGGTGCGGATGACGGCCAGATTGGAATTGGCCTTCAACGCGTAGCAGATGGTGACATCCTGACCGGCAAAGGCATCGGCATAGGCACGCCACGCAGCCGTAAGACCCTCTGTCGTATAGACATAGGTGGGCGTGCCGACTGACGCGGCGATGGCGGAAAGGGCCACACCCTCGGCATGTAGCGCGCCGTCGGTGTAATGAAAACCGGGAACGGGGAAGCAGGTCATAGTTGCGGCTTCTCAAGTGAAGGAGTGGCCGGCTTCGGATCGCTGGCCGGATCAGGATAGGTCTTGGGCGGCGGGCTGCCCGGCGGGGCCTTGGGGAAATGCGGTTTCATCCCGCAACCGGCCAGCGCCAGAAGGGCAACGAAAAGGATGGCTTTGCGCATGGGGTTGCTCCTTCCGGGTGCTGGTTACAGGAACCGCGCCTTCGCCGCTTCCACGGCGGCGCGGACGCGTGACGGGGCGGTGCCGCCAAAGCTGGTGCGGCTGTTGACCGATGCCTCCAGCGTCAGCACGCCATAGACGGCGTCGGTGATGCCGGCATGCACCGCCTGCATCTTTTCCAGCGGCACCTCAGCCAGACCGGTGCCCGCCTCCTCCGCCAGCTTCACGATGCGGCCCGTGATGTGGTGGGCATCGCGGAACGGCACGCCCAAGGACCGGACCAGCCAGTCGGCAAGGTCGGTGGCCGTGGGGAAGCCCGCCTCCACCGCGCGGCGCATCGCCGCCGGATCGGGTGTCAGGTCGCGGATCATGCCCGTGGTAGCCGCCAGACACAGCGCCAGCGTCTCATCCGCCATGAAAACCGGTTCCTTGTCCTCCTGCATATCCTTGGAATAGGCCAGCGGCAGACCCTTCATGACGATCAGCAGCCCGTTCAGCGCGCCGATGACGCGGCCCACCTTGGCGCGAACCAGTTCGGCGGCATCCGGATTGCGCTTCTGCGGCATGATGGAGCTGCCGGTGGTGAACGCATCGGTCAGGCGGATGAAGCGGAACTGGCTGGTGCACCAGATCACGATCTCTTCGGCCAGACGCGACAGGTGGGTGCCGCAGATGCTGGCGGCGGCCAGATAATCCAGCGCGAAATCGCGGTCGGACACGGCGTCCAGCGAATTGGCCGTGGGCCGGTCAAAGCCCAGGGCGGCGGCGGTGGCGTCACGGTCGATGGGATAGGGCGTGCCGGCCAGGGCGGCCGATCCCAGCGGGCATTCATTCAGGCGGGCGCGGGCATCGCGCATGCGCGCCCGGTCCCGGCCCAGCATTTCCACATAGGCCAGCAGATGATGGCCGAAGGTGACCGGCTGTGCCGTCTGCAGATGCGTGAAGCCCGGCATGATCAGGTCCGGGAACTGTTCCGCCCGGTCGATCAAGGCCGCCTGCAGCGCCTGCAAGTCCTTGTCCAGCCGGTCGAACGCATCGCGCACCCACAGCTTGAAATCGGTCGCCACCTGATCATTGCGCGACCGCGCGGTGTGCAGGCGGCCAGCCGGCTCTCCGATAATCTCCTTCAGGCGGGATTCCACATTCATGTGGATATCCTCATTCTCCACCGTGAAGGTGAAGCGGCCCCCGGCGATTTCCGCCGCGACCTGATCCAGGCCGGACAGGATGGCATCGCGGTCCCCAACAGAGATGATGCCCTGGGCCGCCAGCATGGTGGCATGCGCCTTCGATCCCGCGATATCCTGCGCCCACAGCTTCTGGTCAAAGCCGATGGAGGCGTTGATCTGCTGCATGATGGCGGCGGGACCAGAGCCAAATCGCCCGCCCCACAGCGCGTTGGCGTCGGTTCCGGCGGCGGCGGTCTGGGTGGTTTTCTCGGTCATCGTCATTCTGCGTCGGTTTGCGGGGTTGACGGCGGGGCCGTCGGGCACGAACTCTGTCGCACAAAGTTCGATAGAGGGCAGAATGGCGATTTTCCGACGCATCGCAACAATCGTGGCCGTGGGTACAGCAATTCTCGTAACGGGGGGCTGCGGCGAGAAGAAGGAAAGTTCCGCGACCGCCCCCCCAGCGACGGCACCCGCCACCACCGCCGAAACCCCGGCGGCACCCACCGCCATGCCGGTTTTCCAGGGCGAGGCACGCCCCTTCGTGGCCAGCCCGGACCGCCCGCCTTTGCCCGCGATGACCATCACCGACAAGGATGGCAACCCGGTCGACATGGCGTCGTTCAAGGGCAAGGCGCTGCTGATCAATCTCTGGGCCACCTGGTGCGCGCCCTGTATCCGCGAAATGCCAGCCCTTGACCGGCTTCAAGCGGAAATGGGGGGTGACAAATTCCAGGTCGTCGCCATCTCCGTCGACCGCGGCGGCCTGAACGAGGTTGGGCCGTTCTTTGAGAAGGCGGGCATCAAATCCCTGCCCATCTATCTGGATCAGAAGATGACCAGCATGAAGGCCTTCCCCCTGAAAGAAGGCCTACCCTTGTCGATCCTGGTCGATGCAGAGGGACGCGAGGTCGGCCGTCTGGCCGGTGCCGCCCATTGGGACGGGGCCGAGGCCAAGGCCCTGATCGGCTGGGTCACGCGCTGATCGGCGAAAAAATGCGCCGGGAGTGAAAAAACCGCTTGCCCACCCCCGGCCCTTTCGCATAGAAAGCGCGCCTCGCACGGCTCTAGTCCCCATCGTCTAGAGGCCTAGGACACCGCCCTCTCACGGCGGTAACAGGGGTTCGAATCCCCTTGGGGACGCCAGTGCCAAATTTTCCTTAAAAATCAATGACTTAGCAGGGTGCCGGGGAAGGCTCGCAAGGTTGAGTGTATCAGCCGTGTGTATCGCTGCCAAGGTGCCGGGCTGATCGGAGACACGGTGCAGGTCTTGGCCGCCCACTTCACGGTATAAGTGGTGCCTTCCGAGTTTGGTGTGGCGGCCTTTTAGGGACGAACACCCCCCTTTTTGCCCAATCGCATGATATCTGTTGGCTTGCTTAGGGTAATTTGAAACACTACATTTGCAAGCGCACCACCCCTTCCTTTACGCCTCCAAATGAGAATACTCAGCCTATCCTGATGGGGATAGAATTAAGTATAAATCCTTCACATTGTAGAATTTGGGAGCAAAAAATGTCAACAAAGATGATTTTTTGTATCGGGATCGATTTACCAGATCAGGATGGAATAGAGTTCTTCAAAATTTCCTCTGAGGTGGGGTTGTTAGATGCGGATATAGTTGTTTTCCGCCCGTGCCTTAATGATTTCAGATGTTACGATGCCTATCTTGGGGTAAGTAAGATTTCCGAATCAGACTCTGCGCATTTTAGAAACCAAAGAACACATTGGAGAAATCAAATAAAAATAGCCGTAGAGGCAGGAAAGACAGTTATAGTTATTCTATCTGAAAAACAAGATAGATATTTTTATACTGGAACCAGTGAAAAATCAGGCACAGGAAAATCATTAACCACCATAATGCACGTTAATCAGACTAATAACTACTCACTATTGCCGTTTTCAGTGAATAACATTGTTTTTGGGTCTGGAAACAGTATGCGGCTGGCGCCAGAAGCGGGAGTATATAAGACCTTTTGGGATTCATTTGAAGGGAGTTTGTTTTACAACTGCCAATTTGATGATGATCAGTTCACATCCATAATACGGACTCGTGTGGGTAGCTTAGCAGTTGCTGGGAAAAGCAAAACCAGCAACCTGATCCTAATGCCTGATATCAACTTTGATAATGTTGATCTTCATCACCATAGTGAGGAAACAAATAAAGTTGAGTGGTCCAGAAATGCAAATGAGTTATCGCTTAGGTTAAGGGCATGTATACTTGATATTGATAGACAGCTACGAGCAGATGCGGAGGTAACGCCGCCGCCAGAGTGGGCTTTGGCGTCGATTTATAGAGGAGAGGTGGAGTCGTTAGTAGAGAATAGAATAGAAAATATATCACAGAAATTGGAAATTCTCATTTCAGAGAAAGTCTCGGCACAAAATGAACTAACAAGCCTGTTTTCGCTCCGATCATTACTGTTTGAGAAAGGTAAGCCTCTAGAAGCGGCTGTTCGCAATGCACTGCGTATTGTCGGCTTTGAGACGGATACATTTAAGAATGGTGACAGTGAATTTGATGCTGTTTTTTGGGGGCCAGAGGGCAGGTTTATTGGTGAAATAGAGGGGAAAGATAACAAGCCCATTGCAATCGAGAAAGCTTCTCAGCTTGAAAGGAATATTTCGGAGGATTTTGCAAGAGAAGAGGTTGCTGATCGGGCACATGGCGTTCTTTTTGCTAATGCATACAGGCTCATGCCCGTAGAAGCGCGAGGCGATTTCTTTACGCAGAAAGTATATACGTCGGCCGACCGATCTAGAATAGCCTTAGTTAGAACTCCCGATTTGTTTAGAGTTGCGCTCTATTTGCGGGATAATGAAGACAGCGAATTCGCTGCGATTTGTCGCGAGTCCATTGTTCGTGGTTTGGGCGGGTTGGTCCGTTTTCCTGAAATGCCAGATAGGAAGAATTCAACGGTCGAGGATACCGTTCAAGGCAGCATCATGCAGAGCGGGTCAAAACACGACTGACCTGAACGGCAGTCCACATAGAACCGTTTCGGGTTATCGTCCCGCGTTGGTTCAAGGTCTCTGCGATTTTTGCCAGGGAGTGGCCGTCATTACGGAGCCGAACGATTTCGGGGGCAATCCGATTTGCATGCTCAATGGCCGCAGTTGCGTTCGCGGCTGCCCCCTTCCGTTGGGCGTCGTCAAGGTTCGTCCGGTTGCCCAGCGCCACCCCCTTTGCCTTTGCCGCTGCCAGGGCCGCACGGGTGCGCTGGGCAATCAGGCTGCGTTCCTTCTCTGCCAGCGCCGCATAGAGGTGCAGCATAAAGGGATCGGCATCCTTGCCTAGTTCGGCAACGATGAAGGGCACCCGCTGGGCCATAAGGCCGGAGATGAAATGCACGTCGCGGGACAGGCGGTCCAGTTTGCTGACAACGATGGGGCACCGGAGCTTGCGGGCATGGGCCAGGGCCTTTGCCAGTTCCGGGCGGCGGTCCAAAGCGTCGGCACCCTTGCCGGTCTCCACCTCCACATGGATGGCGACGATTTCCATGCCCTCAGTCGCGGCGAAACGTTCCAGGGCTTCGCGCTGGGCTTCGATCCCTAGACCGGAGCGGCCTTGCTGCGCGGTGGACACCCGGACGTAACCGACAACCTGTTGCATGACTCCCTCCCTGACTGCCATGTAACAAGACTATACGTCCGTTTAGAGATGTTATGAAGCGCTCTTTAGGGCCGGAGGGATTCGGCAAATGCATGAGCGCGATTCGCTCATTGCATAGAAATGTCGGACACGGTGCAATCACAGAGCTAACCGGTGAAGCCCTAAACTTAATGGCCTTGGTTGCTGGCGGCGGTGCGGCGCTGTTGCCGAGTGTGCAGGCATAGGCTGGTGAGGTGGCACCCCGGTAGGTTTAAGCCGGGGTGCCACCCATCTATGAAAACACGGATTTTTAGTGTGAAACTCTTCAGGATGCTTTCAGCATGACCGTTGATTTGAGGGCGCTTAGAACATCCCCCACAGCGGGTTGATGGCTGCGGTCTGTGAAGATTTAGCCGGGCTTGCTGAGGCATTAGGCCAGCGATAGGCCGGGGGCCGCCTAAATCCGCCGCCTGGACGTGACCAAAGACAAGCATGTGCACGGAGCGCCGTGGACACAGCCCGGCGGTAGCCTTTTCCGGCCCGCCGGATCGTCGTTGCGTGCGCCGTTTCAGTGGCGGCGTAGGTTGGGTGCCGCGCCTTGTTGAGCGTATCCAGCAAGGCCGGACGGTCCTGCCACATCTCTTGCCCGAGCGCCTTCGTGTGAGGCGGGATGTAGATGCACCGGCGCCCTATCTGGCTTGGGGTGCGGTGAAGGTCTTTGACACAGTAGCTTGCCCAGCCAAGCCCGGCATTCCATCCGGTGTAGCTGTTGATGATGCCGTGACCATAGGGCTTTATACGCAGGGTATGGCTCTTGCTCCCATGCTTCTCGAAAGGTCCGGCAAGCTGACGGAGGATTCTCCGTAGCATCGGCAACGAGCTATCAGGCAGGTCCGTGCCGACATGCAGGTGCGGCTTACCGGCGGGACCTTGCTCCACCGTAATCCAGAAATTGATGGGGCGCTGCTGCCTCTCCGACAGGGGCTTCAGAAGCCGGGTCAGTTCTGTTCCAGCCTCATTCGCTATGGATCGGTTCCTGGCATTGTTCATCCAGCGGTCCATCCGATCATCGCTGAGCATGACGGTTCCCGATATCCCTGCCTGTCCCATTGCTGCTTGAGTTGTGATTATTCGCCAGTCGTCAGCAAGTCGAGACCATGAACAGTTTGGGGGCGTGATGGTGGGGGAGGTGGAGCTACTGAAACCCCCCTCCCGGTCGGCGGCCCGGCGACGGGGCGAGAGCCCAGCAATCCCGCCGGTTTCAGCGAGGCTATGGGCTGTTGCGGGTTTTGTCATTTTTGCAGCGTCACGACGGCGTCGCGGTTTGCGCCTTTCCGTGGAACGCCATGCCGTTATTAAATAGACGTGCGTCCTTTCTGCCGCTATATTCATGTCATCAACCTCTTTTACCTTTGTCCCCCGGCTTCATTGGCCGGGGATTTTCTTTTGTGGCGAAGGCCTAGAGTCTATTTACATCATCGACTATTTACGCCGATCTGTAAGGCGCCCATCCCGGCGGCGGGTTCCACAGTTCACCAACGGTATGGACCGGAATGATGTTGGAAGCCGGTGGAGGCGTCGGGGCGAAGGGGTCGATTGGGGCGGTGGCGACGGTGACGCCGGTCTCGGTAATGACCGCCGTCTCTGCCATGCCCCCAACCGCGACGGCGGGGCCATGCATGCCCTTCAGCGATGCGGAGCGCATGCAGCGCAGGATGGACCGGTGGAAGCCTTCCACGCCCTCCCCACGGGCCGCCGCTTCCCATTGCGCATAGGCCATGCGATAGGCCGGGCGGGTGTTGTCAATTTCCGCTGGTGAAAGAGCGTGCCCAGCGCCAGCGGCAAGCTCATGCCGCGACAGGCCGGTGGTCGTAAGTTCATAGGCCACGCCCGCCGGGCCGGTGTCCGCCATGCCAAGGGCGAAAGCGCGGATCGGCCCCGCTTCACCGTAGCGGGGGAGGATATCGGCAAGGGCCTTATCCACGTCTCGGAAGGTCGGGGGATTGCCCCGATAGATTGTCTGGTGCATGTCCGCAACGGCGGTAAGAGGTCCGGCAATGACCAGGGCGCTTTTGGCACGGTGCAGGGTCAGCAATTTGCGCACATAGCCCAGCGCCTCCCCGGTGGCGACATTGACCATAAGGGTGTCGGAGCTAAGCCATGCGCCATTGTGCGCAACAGTGGCGACAATCGCTGTCATGGGAGAGACCTCATGTTAACGGACATGGTGCCAACGGCAGGCGTCGCTGCTGCTGCGGTCGCACCCCAAAAGGAGGTAAGACCGCCGGGAACAAGCCCGCCGATTTGATAGGCGGCAACTGCAACGGCAATGGTCGCGGCAATGCGCAGAACCGTCTTGCCCGTGCGCCCGCCACGAATAGCCGGGACGATAACGAGGTGCGAACCGGGGGCGGGCTTGATCTCTGCCCAACGGTCGGCGGGTGTCGCCTCCCCATCCAGGGAGGCGAGCCATTCGATAGCTGACGGCAGGCCGGTCAACAGGTCGGCAAGCGTCACGCCGGGTCGCCACGCCAGTTCACCCATGGACCTATCGGAAGGGTCCAACGGGTTATAGCAGACGACAGCGCGGATTGTTGCGGCCCCGGTCATGCGAGCGCCCCCTTTTCTGGGGTCGGTATGGTTACGCCGGCCCCCAGTTCGTCCAGCAGCCGGACCAATTCCGAACGTGGGTAGAACACCCGGCGGCCCCGGCGGATGGCGGTGGGGGGCCTGGATACGCGGGGGCGATAACCAGGCCGTGAACGGCGCATGTCACGGAGCCATGCGCTTGCATCGGTGCCGGGCATGTGCGGTGCGATGGTTGCCGCCACCAGAGATGCGGGCAAGAGATTGATCGGGTCCGGCGGGCTGAGGATGTCGTCGGGGTCAGCGCTCATTCCTCAGCCTCCCCATGGTCCAGCCGGTAGGCCGGGAGCGGGTCGCCATACTGTTCAGCCCCGCTATCCATGACGGTGAACAGCAGTTCGTCATCTGCCTGGATAAGCATGGCCGGAAGGCCGGTCGCACGATCCACGCCCAGCGCAACGCGGGTATTGCCTATGAACGTCTGCCCGCCGTCCAGACGGGCGGCCAGCGTGGCGAAGGTTGCGGGGTCGGTTGCCCGGTCGGCGGCATAGGTGGTGTGCGGCCAGTCGGCGGCGGACTGGCGGGCTTCGGCCAGAGTGTTCAGGTCAAGCATGGGCTGCCTCCCCCTTGGCAGCGGGGGCGGAGGGGCGATGCTTGGCAAGCCGTTCAAGAGCAGCCCGATGCACAACCTCGCAAACAGAACGCCCTTCGATCTTTGCAATACGGCGCAAAATATCCCTGGTCTCTAAGCGCAGAGCTACGCCCACATGAGTTTTCATGAGTGACCTCTCTATTGCTGTGCCTTCTTATACAAGGCTGATGATATGATATTTTGTGCATATATTATAAAATAACCTCGATATTACATTCAAGAAGCGTCGAACACATTCTGGATCGGGGTCAGATGCTATGTGGTTTTCTAAGACTTCGCCTTGCCAGCACGAAAGCCCTGGCAGCGTGGGCTGCCAGGATGCGGACGTGCTGAGTCAGATATAGCGGCGGTGTCGCGGCGTGCGCGGGCTATATTCAGCCGGGCTCGTTTATGTAGAGGTGCGACAAGTCAATGGGGGGAACAACCCGCTCTATCACTAGGCGGGCCTCAGCGGGTGACAGGTCGCGTCCATAGCCAGCGCCTACGCTCTGCCCCTCGTGCCCGAACACCTTGTCCATCAATTCTTGAGTGATCCCGGACGCTCTCAGCATCTGACGAAAGTTATGGCGGAGCGAGTAGCCGGTAACGGCCCGATCTGTTATGCCGATGTTGTCAAGGTAGGCGTTCGTCCAGCCGGACCAGTCACCAGTCACCTCTCTAAACAGCTTCCGCCCCGCCCGCTCTTCGCCGCGGGCGAAGTCGACGAATCCCGTTTTACGCAGGGCTGGCAGAACCGGAACCAATCTGGGACCGGCGGATGTCTTGGTTGCCGCCTCCCGGAGGTCCAAGCAGAGGATGCCGTGAAAATCCACGAGCGTTGAAGGTGCGTCGGCCAGCTCCTCCGTTCGTGCCCCGGTCAGCAGACCAGCGAGGAAAAAATAGAATCTGCCGTCCCGAAAGACCTTCGACCCTGGTTGGTGACGTAGGTTGAGGCCGCGACAACCGACGAACAGCGGGGAGCGAAACAGCGTATCCAGTTCCGAGGGGTCTAATGCCCGCCGGGGTATCTGGTCCCGCTCCTCTCTTGTCTCTGTTCGCGGCTTCACCTTCTCAGCCGGGTTTTCAGCGATGAAGCCGCTTTCGACTGCCCAGCCGAAATAGCTTCGGACGTGCGACAAGAGTTTAACGATGGTCTCACGTGACAGCCTCTTTCGGCCCGCCCGCTCTATCGGCTTGTCGCGGAGGTAGTCGGCAAACGCCTTGATATCTGAGGTGGACACCTCGCCAAGCGGTTTCGAGGCAATCAGGGCTTCGAGTTCCTTAAACGCCTGTCGGTGTGATACGCGGGCTGAATCTCCGATGCTAGGCCGGTCGGCAAAGAACCGCTGTTCCTGAGATCGCCAGGGTTGGGAGGCTTCGACGGAGCGGTGCTGCGTTGCCTTGTCCAGCTTAATGGCCGGCGCTTCGGTCTGTGTCTGTAGGATGGCAGGTTGATCCGGGAGCGGGTCGGCAGCCGGAGCACCGTTGTCCATCGCGTCCAAGGTGGACAGCCACGCAAGAGCCAGCGCCCGCATCATTTCTCGATAGGCCGGGCTGTCTCGGTGGATGGGCATGCCTCTGGATTCTAGGAAGGATTCCAGGTGTTCGCGGGTCCACAACGGTTCACCGCGTTCGATGTCCTTAGCGATCTGGCGACGGAGTTGCGGGCGGGCGGCATCCTCCCGCTCAATCACTCCCCGGAGGCTTTCAACGGATGCCGTGGCATTGTGTAAGGCGCGATAGCTGTCCAGTTCCGTCCTGATGAAGTCGTTCACGATCCGGTCAACATCCTGCCGGGTTATGGCTGGGGTAGAGCGAATGATGGACATGGTTCGTTCCCAGGCTGCCCAGACCACGGGCAGAAGGCGTTTGGCGGTTACAGGATCAGTTGTCCCCAGGGTGCGGACAACCTCTTTCCTGCCGGTTATAGCCGCGATGTCACGAGGCAGCCTCATTCGGAAACGGAATACCGATCCACGCCGTTGCAGGTATTGAAGGCTCGTCATTAGGGCCGTGTGTATCAGGGGTGTGTATCACCCCCGGCCCCCTTGCTAAACCGTGATCCTTATCTGCCTGATCTGGCATCGAAAATCGGAAACCTGGCATCGTGTCCCCTTGGGGACGCCAAGCGATCATCAAAAAAGCCCCGCTGGTCGCCAGCGGGGCTTTTTGCTTTTGGCGATCCCGTCAGAGGCCGCGCAAAACCTGCTCACGCGTATAGCGTTCATACAGGCTGGCGAAATAGGGCTCTTTGCGTTCGTTTTGGGCGGGCGTTTCCCGCTTGATCCAGACAGCAATAACCTGATCGCCCCTGATCCGTTTGAACACGGCCACTTCCTGCTGCCAGAAGAACGGGCTTTTGTCCTTGTGCTTGATGGTGGTGTAGGCCAGTTCGGCGTCGATAGACTGGTAGCTATCCAGTTCGATCTCATAGAGGAAATTGCCGTAGGTCCCGCCATATTCCACCAGCAGGTCCTTGGTCGCCATCATGTCACGGCAACAGGATATCCAGGGAGAACCGACCCCCTGATCCACAGTCATGTGCTTCACGATATCGGGATCGACGCCCGCTTTGGTCCAGCCCTCCACACAGGCCGCACGCGGTTCCTTGTAGGACGTCCTGTAGACGAGCCCGCCATTATACATGAACTGCTTGTAATCACTGGGAAACCCGTGCGGGGCCAGCATATCGCGCAGGGACGGCCTCTCGACGGCCTGCATGCGCTGCACCGCCAATGACGATACGGCCATCGGTCCCGGCGGCGGCGGTTGAAGACGGATGGACGGTGCTGGTGGCGCTGATTTCAGAGCCGGCTGAATGGAAGCCGCCCCTGGAAACGGGGGGCGGTTTGCCGGCATGCAGGTGCCGGGAACAGAGACAGGGGCATGAGCCGGCACGGGAAAACCAGGTCGTCCCATTGAGGGTTGAACCGGAACGGTGGCAGCACCCGCTGTCTGGAACGGCGCATAGGGCGGCGGTTGGTGCTTCTTCATGCGGCCACTCCCCAGAAAATGGCAGATTGTCACCTTGTGACAGGGCCATCATTTACCGGCGTGCCGTGAACAATCAACCTTTACGCGCTGGCTGCACGCCTCACCCACCCCCCAACACCGCCGTCCGGTACAGCGTCACCGGCAGCCCGCCATGTGACACGGGCGGCAGGGTGGGCAGAAAGGGCAGTTCGGTCACCTTGGCCAGCGCCGCCTCGTTGGTGATCACGCCGACGCGCCAGCCCTTGAAGCGGTTCAGCATGGTTTTGCCGAAGGCGCCGTAGAGGCCATAGAGCTGCCGCGTATCGCCGATGCGGCCGCCATAGGGC
>JAEMSB010000516.1 GCA_016463045.1 Niveispirillum sp. | reverse complement strand
CGTCGTCGGTGGGCGGTTAATTAGCCGGACCCGCCGGGCTGTTCAAGCACTTTTTTTCACTTTCTTGCATAACGCCCATGCCCGACCCAACTTCGATCAATTCTTATAGCGATCGAGGGTCCGTTCGACACGATATTCCAGATCGCGGATAATGTTGAATGAGGGCAGGCCCTTGAGCACCTTCTGCACCCCGCGCAGATGGGCCAGCGCCACGGCATGCTTTGGGCGGGCGCGCAGATATTCGACGCGGAAATTGATCCCAATCTCCAGACGCTGTTCCAGATCGGCCTCCTTGGACCGCATCAGCCGGTCCTGGCCTTCCTGTTCCATCAGCTTCTTGACCGCCGTGAACAGGACGGTGGCGGCCTGGGCGATGCCCACCTCCTCCTCGGTCGGGATATGGGCCATGTCGGGCTCCAGCCGGACCTCCACGCCCTTCTTTTCCTGCAACGGCTTCACGGGCAGCACCACGACCGCATCCTGGATAGCGGCCATCAGGAACGTGTCCACGGCCTGCATCACCCGGCCCCGCGCCTCGGTCAGCAGCTTCTGCCATTCCGGGTTCGGCTCCACCTGAACCTCTTCCGCCAGACTTTTGATCATCAGCTGCGCATCCGACACCAGCCGTGCGCAGGTCAGAAGCCAGACGCGCCGCGCCATCACCGGCCCCGCCGACGCCTTCCCGATCTCCGACAAGGTCCGCGTCAGGTCGGAGAACAGGCGGGCGGGGATCAGGCGGGCCGGATGATTACCCGACACGTGACTCAAATCCTGCGACAGCATGCGGACCAGACGCAGCGCCTGGAACGGCTGCATCAGCAGCGTCATCAGCCCGAAAAAGAAATATTCGACTAGGTCGGCGCCCCGGTCATGGATGTTCATATAGGCGGTGCGCGCCGCCACCACCGACGCGGGCGTGAAATCGGCGATGCGGCCCGCCCCCTCCACCCCGGCCATGCGGCGCACGCGTTCCAGCGCGGGGGTCAGTTGGCTGTGCAGGCCCAGCAGCACCCCGATCTCCCGCATATCCTCCAGCGCGCGGTCACCGCCCAGCATGGAGGACAGTTCCCCCCGGCGGCCATAGGATTTCTGCGCCTCGGCCAGCAGGGCGTTCGTCGCCTCGGCCGCCGCCACTGTCCCGCGGTCGGCGATGGCGGGCAGGTCGGACCAGCGCTGTTCACGCACAGCCTTGCCATATTCCCCCTCCAGCGTGGCCAGCGCGGCGCGGTGGGGCGACGCCATCAGCACCCGCCACCAGGGGTTCAGGACCTGTCGGGCCAGCGCACCCTTGCGCTTTTCCTCATGCAGGTCGCCATCATAAAGGAAGATCTCCAGCGCCACGCAGACCGAGCGCTGAAAGGTCGATACACGCGGCGGACGTATCGTGCGCAGGCGCGGGCGCAGCGTCTCCAGAATCTGTTCGTCGGTGGGGTCGCGGCGTTCGGCGGCACGGGCCAGTTCCACCGCGCGGGCCACGCGCAGCAGCGAATTCTCATCAAGCTGTTCGAAATGGGCTTGAAGCTTGGAGACGGCGGAGGTGGGTTCGGGCGGCGTGACCGCCGTTTCCTTCATCTTACCTGCTTCCGGCCTTTCGACCGGCGCACCCGCCGCGCGTACATTCATGACACCTATCGCCCCGCACAAAACCAACGCGACCGCCCTGCCCCGGCAGTGATGATGCAAGCGGCAACTGGGCGATGGGTGACTATATGCTATGCTTGGATAGCTGTCTTTAACGAATTGGCAATAATTTGTGAAAGACCGGTGGCGATTGAATGAATAGTCGCTCAGGTTTCCTTTAGCCGGCGTTACCGGAAACCGCCGCATCATCAATTAATAACTGAACGCCGTCATTTCCGTTCCAGCGATCGGGCCGCAAAGTCCCGGCCAGATGCATGGGCCGCCCGCCGCTTTGCAGAAGGGCGGGGCCCAGATCGCTGTCCATGGCACGGAAGGCGATTGATTTCAAACGGCTGCCATCATTGCCCGTCAGGATGCAGCGCACATGCTTGCCCTCCCCGCCCACGACATCGGCCTTGACGATGCGGGCATCGGTGACGGCGAAGCGCGGTTCGGAATTGCCGGTGCCATAGGGGGCAAGCCGTTCCAGATGCCGCATCAGGTCGGTATTGGCCCCGCGCACCGACAGGGCACCATCCAGCGACAGGGACGGCACCAGCGGCCCCGTATCCTCCAGCTGTCTGGCAATCCGCTCCCGCAGGAAGGCGCGCAGATCGTCGATCTTCTCTCGCTCAACGGTAAAGCCCGCCGCCATGGCATGGCCGCCACCAGCCACCAGCAGCCCCGCCTGACGCGCGGCAATGATGGCCGACCCGAGATCGACACCGCGCACCGACCGGCCCGACGCCTTACCCAGGGTGCCGTCCAGCGCCACCACACAGGCCGGGCGGTTGAACCGGTCCTTAAGGCGGGAGGCGACGATACCGATGACGCCGGGATGCCATCCCTCCCCCACGGCCAGCACCAGTTCGGGACTGTCATCCACGCTGGTTTCCATCATGGCGATGGCATCTTCCAACACCGCAGCCTCAATGGCGCGACGCTCGGCATTAAACGCGTGCAGTTCCTTGGCCAGATCGGCGGCCTCCGCAGGCGACTCCGTGGCCAGCAACCGCGTGCCCAGGTCGGCGCGGCCCACGCGACCACCGGCATTCACGCGCGGCCCGATAATGTACCCGGCGTGGTAGGCATCCATGGCCTCGTTCACGCCCGCCACATCGGCCAGGGCCGAGATGCCGATATTGGCGCGCTTGCCCATGACGCGCAGCCCCTGCGCCACAAACGCCCGGTTCAGCCCGACCAGCGGCACCACGTCACAAACCGTGCCCAGCGCCACGATATCCAGCCAGGACATCAGGTCGGGTTCCGCGATGCCATTGCTGTAGAAACCGGTACCGCGTAGCAGCCGGTTGACCGCCACGATCAGCAGGAAGGTGACGCCGACAGCGGCCAGGGTCGATAGCGGCCCGCCCGCCGGTTCATCCATGCGGTTGGGGTTCACCACCGCCGTCACATCGGGCAGGCGCGGCTCGGCTTTGTGATGGTCCACCACCACCACCTCCAGCCCGGCGGCCACCGCCCCGTGCAGCGGATCGAAACTGGTCACCCCGCAATCGACGGTGACAACCAGATCGATGCCTTCTTCCTTCAGGCGCAGCAGGGCTGGCAGATTGGGCCCATACCCTTCCTCGATCCGGTCAGGAATATAGACCCGCAATTGCCGGCCCACGGCCCGGAAGAACCGGTTCAGCAGGGCCGTGGAGGTGGCGCCGTCCACGTCATAATCACCAAAGACCGCCACCTTCTCCCCGTCACGGATGGCGCGGGCCACGCGGTCGGCGGCCTTGTCCATGTCGCGCAGCACCGACGGGTCGGGCATGAAGGCGCGCAAGGTGGGCGACAGGAACCGCTCCACCTCCTCCACCGC
>JAEMSB010000515.1 GCA_016463045.1 Niveispirillum sp. | reverse complement strand
GTTCCAGACGCCGGCCCCCGTGCCGGCCGGATGGGCCCCGCCGCAGCCGCCGCCACCGCGTACGCTGCCGCCGATGCCGCCGAAGTAAGCGGATGCCGGGGCGGGCGGGCGATAGTGCCCGCCCGCCCTTTTCGTTTCACCAGTAGAGCGACCTTTTCAAGGATCACCGATGACCGCCGCCACTACCAATGTGCCCCCGCCCGCCGCCGGCCGCCTGGGTCTTCTGTCCCAGGTTGGCTATGGCGCGGGCCAGGTGGCGGGACAGGTGTTCCGCGACGTGCCGTCGCTGCTGCTACTGTTCTTCATGACCACGGTTCTGGGGATCGAGCCGGCGCTGGCCGGTGTCGCGATCTTTGTGCCGAAGCTGGTCTGGGGTGTCGGCTGCGATCTGCTGGTTGGTGTGCTGTCCGACCGCTGGAAGCACCGGTTCCATCGTCGCTGGTGGCTGCTGGCGGGTGTCATCGGCTCTCCCATGGCCTTCCTGCTGCTGTTCCATGTGCCGGCGGACCTGTCGCAGACGGGGCGCGTGGCCTATGTGGCGGGCGCTTTCAGCCTGTATATGGCGGTCTTTGCCAGCTTCTCCGTCCCCTATCTGGCCATCGCCGGCGAATTGTCGGACGATCCGCACCAGCGGACCGTGCTGATGGCCTGGCGGTTGGTGTTCACGGCTGCCGGTGTATTAATCGGCGGGGCGGTCGCGCCCGGCGTGGTGCAATATCTGGGCGGTGGTCAGCCGGGATATGAGGGCATGGCCCGCGTCCTGGCCGTGATCTGCCCCCTTTCGCTGCTGATCGCCTTCTTTGGCGCGGGCCGCGCGGCGCGCCAAGCGGGCCGGGCACCGGCGGTGGCGACCGGTTCGCGCATGACCTTCTCGGCGGCGATCGCCGTGCTGGCCGCCCCGCGCTTCTCGGTTCTGCTGGCCTCCAACCTGCTGCAACTGATCGGGTCGGGCATGGCCTATGCCTCCATGCTGTATTTCCTGACCTACAATATGGGGCAGGGGGCGGCGGCGCTGCAGCTCATCGGCGGGCTGATCGTGGCGGTCTGCGCCGGCATCATCGTGGCCCAGCCCATCTGGGTTGCGGTGGCCAAGCGGGTGGGCAAGAAGCCGGTCTATGTGCTGTCGGCCATCGGCTATGGCGTCACCTATATCGCCTGGTCGCAGAATGCCCAGTCGGGCATCCCGGTCGCCTATCTGTTCTGCGTGGTGGCGGCGTTGTTCAATTCCGGTTGGGCATTGCTCAGCTTCTCCATGATGTCGGACATCGCGGGTGAGGACCGGGCCAATGCCGGGCTTTATTCCGCCGCCTGGGTGGCGGTGGACAAGATCGGCTTTGCCCTGGGCGGCACCTTGCTGGTGGGACTTGTCCTGTCCGGCTTCGGTTTTGACGTGGCGCGATCCATGGCGGGCCTGCCGCAGGAACCGCGCGCCCTGACCGGCGTGATGCTGGCCTTCGGGGTCTTGCCCGGTCTATTCAATCTCATCGCGGCGGCCCTTTATGGCCGCTACGGTCGCCACTGACAGCAACGCGGGAAAGCGGATATCCATGGGCAAGATTGAGGAATTCCGGCGCGGCTGGTCATTGATCCTGGCGGCGGCGACGGGTGTGGGCCTGGGCATCACGGGCCTGACCTTCTACACGCTGGGCATCTTCATCGGGCCGCTGACCCAGGAATTCGGCTGGTCCCGCACCTCGCTGGCCTCTGCCACCATCCTGACCACCCTGACCACCCTTCTGCTGGGCCCCGTTGTGGGTCGTCTGGCCGACCGGTTCGGCGGGCGGACCGTGGGTCTGGTGTCCTTGGTGGGGCTGGCCGCCGGTCTGGGCGGATTGAGCCTTATTGGGGCGGAGCTGTGGAGTTTCTATCTGGCCTTCGGCATCGCCATGGTGCTGGGTGCCGGCACCTTGCCCATCGTCTGGACCCGCGCCGTCAATGCCGGGTTCGACAAGGCGCGCGGCATGGCCTTGGGCCTGACCCTGACGGGAACCGGCGTGGTCGCCATCCTGGCCCCGCCCTATACACAATGGCTGATCGCCGACCATGGCTGGCGAGTGGCCTATCTGGGGCAGGCCGCGCTGGTCCTGGCCATTGGTCTGCCGGTGGTCTGGCTGCTGTTTCATGAAGTTGGTGGTACCAAGCATGCCGCAGCGGCCACTAAGCTGACCCGCCCCGGCCTGACCGCCACTGCCGCCCGCAGGTCGCGGCAGTTCTGGATGCTGGGTGTCGGTTTTCTGTTCGCGTCCTTCGCCGTATCCGCCCTGATCGTGCATCTGGTTTCCATCCTGTCGGGTGGCGGGATGGAGCGGGCCAGCGCCGTTTGGGCCGCCAGCCTGCTGGGCTTTGCCATCATTGCGGGCCGGCTTGGTATCGGCGTGCTGGTCGACCGCTTCTACGCTCCTGCGGTGGCCTTCGGCATCCTGGCCATCGCTGGGGCGGCCTGCTTCCTGCTGATGCTGGCGGGCGGCAGTCTGCCGCTGGCGCTGGCCGCTGTTGTGCTGATCGGTCTGGCGGCGGGGGCGGAGGTTGATCTGGTCGCCTATCTGGCCAGCCGCTATTTCGGCCTGCGCGCCTATGGGGAGATTTATGGCTGGCAGCTCGGCTTCTTTGCGCTGGGTGCCGGGTTGGGGCCGATGGGTGTGGGGCGTCTTTATGATGCGACCGGTTCCTACACGGTCGGCCTGATCGCCTGCGCCGTCGGGTTTGGCGTTGGCGCCACGCTTATCGGCTTGTTGGGCCGCTATCCGGAGCGGTTCGAGGATTAATCATGACCGCTGTCCGGACAAGGTGCATCGCGGGTCCAGCCGATCCGGCATGATCCTGGCACTGTGTCTTCAACAGACGCATTTTCCAGGGAAACCAATATCATGCCGGATATCGCCGCCGCCACCTCGGACCTTCTGCCGCGTCTGCGCGCGGTTCTGGGGGATGGTGCCGTCCTGACCGATGCCGACGACCTGTCCTTCTTCGGCCAGGATGTGCATTCCATCGGCGCGCCCCTGCTGGCTGTCATCCGACCGGTGACGCGTGAGGCGCTGACCGGCGCGCTGAATCTGCTGCATGCAGTGGGGGTCGCGGTGGTGCCGCGTGGCGGCGGTATGTCCTATTCCAGCGGCTATCTGGCGGGCCGGCCCGGCGCGGTGCTGGTGGATACGGGCGCCCTGGACCGGATCATCGAGATCAATGCCGATGACATGTATGTGGTGGCGGAGGCGGGCCTCACCTGGGCAGCCCTGGATGCGGCCCTGGCGCCGCTGGGTCTGCGGACGCCGTTCTGGGGCCCGTTCTCCGGCATTCGCGCCACCTTGGGCGGGACCATGTCGCAGAATGCCGTCACCTATGGCACCGGCACCTTCGGCACGGCGGTGGACAGTCTGCTGGGGCTGGAGGTAGCGCTGGCCGACGGGTCGGTCCTGCGCACCGGCTCCTGGGCGCAGCCCAACAGCGCTCCGT
>JAEMSB010000514.1:2874-3454 GCA_016463045.1 Niveispirillum sp. | reverse complement strand
GGTCTGGCCTTCGCGCATCTGCGCCACAGCCCCGTGCCGATGCCGTTCCCGCGATGGCTGTCGGGCTGGCTGATCTCCCCCCATATGCACCAGCTTCACCACTCAATGGCGGACCAGCACCGCGACCGGAATTTCGGGACGGCGCTCGCCATCTGGGATCGGATGTTCGGGACCTATGCCATGCCGGAAAAGGGGGAGCGGTTCCGGTTTGGGGTTGGGGGCTGATACCCCCCTCGCATGCCCGCCCCGGCCTGGGTGCGCATTGACCCTTTCCGGGCTTTTCCCTAGGGTTGCCGCCTTGTTTTTCTTTCTTCGGTGACATGTGATGAGCAGCGAACAGGAACTGGCGCTTGGGGCGAAGGCTTGGCCGTTTGAGGAGGCGCGCAAGCTGGTGGCGCGTCTTTGTGGCAAAGCCCCGCCCAAAGGCTATGTCCTGTTCGAAACCGGCTATGGCCCGTCGGGCCTGCCGCATATCGGAACCTTTGGTGAGGTGGCGCGCACCACCATGGTGCGCCGCGCCTTTGAACGGCTGCTGCCGGGCGTGCCCACGCGCCTGTTCGCCTTTTCCGATGATATGGAT
>JAEMSB010000514.1:357-2864 GCA_016463045.1 Niveispirillum sp. | reverse complement strand
GATATGGATGGGCTGCGCAAGGTTCCCGACAATGTGCCCAACCGTGAGCTGCTGGCCCAGCATCTGGGCAAGCCGCTGACCAAGGTGCCAGACCCGTTCGGCAAGTTCGAGAGCTTTGGCCATCACAACAACGCCATGCTGCGGGATTTCCTGGATCGTTTCGGCTTCCAGTATGAATTCCAGTCGGCCACCGACTGGTATACGTCCGGTCGTTTCGATGCCGCACTGCTGGCCGTCCTGCGCCATTACGATGAGGTCATGGCCGTGATGCTGCCCACCTTGGGGGCGGAACGTCAGGCGACCTACAGCCCGTTCCTGCCCGTCAGCCCGTCCACGGGCCGCGTGCTGCAGGTGCCGCTGCTGGAACGCAATGTCGATGCCGGCACCATCGTCTATGAGGATGAGGACGGAAAGAAGGTGGAGACACCGGTCACCGGCGGTGCCGTCAAGCTGCAGTGGAAGCCCGACTGGGCCATGCGCTGGCTGGCGCTGGGCGTCGATTATGAAATGGCCGGCAAGGATTTGATCCCGTCGGTCGAGCTGGCCGGCAAGATCGTGAAGATCCTGGGCGGCACCCCGCCCGATGGCTTCAACTACGAACTGTTCCTGGACGAGAAGGGCCAGAAGATCTCCAAGTCTAAGGGCAATGGCCTGACGATGGAGGAATGGCTGCGCTATGCCCCGCCGGAAAGCCTGGCGCTTTATATGTTCAACAAGCCACGCGCCGCCAAGAAGCTCTATTTCGATGTGATCCCGCGCGCCGTGGACGAATATCTGACGTTTGTGGAGAAGTTCGACGCGCTGGAACCGGCACAGAAGCTGGAGAACCCCGTCCACCACATCCATAACGGCGTGGTGCCGGACGATGTGCGGGGCACGGCGGGCCTGACCTTTGGCCTACTGCTGAACCTCGCGGGGGCAGCGAACGCCGAGAGCGCCGACGTGATGTGGGGCTTCATCCGCCGCTATGCGCCCGGCGCCAGCCCGGAGACGGCCCCGTTCCTGGACAAGCTGGTCGGTTACGCCGTCACCTATTACCAGGATTTCGTGAAGCCCACGAAACAGTACCGCACCCCGTCGGAGCAGGAGCGGGCGGCCATCACCGAACTGCGCGCCGTTCTGGCCGAGATCGCCACCGACACGCCCGCCGATCAGTTGCAGAATCAGGTGTTCGAGGTCGGCAAGAAGCATGGCTTCACCGAACTGCGCACCTGGTTCCAGGCGCTGTACGAGGTGCTGCTCGGCCAGACCACCGGTCCCCGCATGGGCAGCTTCATCGCGCTGTACGGCGTGAAGGAAACGGTGGCCATGATCGACGCGGCGCTGGCGCGGTAACCTTTGCCTGTTCCCTCAAGCGCCGGGCGCTGCCTCCGGCAGCTTGGCTTCACGCGCACATGGGTGCGCGGGCCAGCGGTCGCTGGCCTCCAAGGGGCACGGAAAGTGACCTTTGGAACACAATGCTTTGATGTCATCACCATGAATGAGAAGGGCGGGCCAGCGATGGCCCGCCCGAATTTTTTGCCAAGCCTGCCGCCAAATGGCCCCAATCCCGTCGCGAACCTGCCCAGAGCGGCTGTTGTTCTGCGGGGGTCGACAGCGCCGGCTTCCCGCCCCGAACCGGTCTGTCGGCTTCCTGATGGAAGGATGACCGCCATGACCAATCGCACCCTGGACCGCACCCTTTCCCGCCTTGACCGTCAGAAGCTGTCGGCCATGGGTCTGGTGTTGACCACGGCCCTGTTGTTGGTCATGGCGGGCGTCGCTGCTGGCAATGCCAGCCGGGGGGACCAGACGGCCCGCACCGATACCGGCACCGTCAAGGCCGAGATGCTCGAACGCACCCTGGTCGCGTCGCGGTAAGTGTTCCTTCAACCGCCGGGCGGGCGCATCCGCGCCCTTGGCTTCACCCCGCCAGACCGGGCAAGGGCAGTTCCGTGGTTTCCTTGACGGTGGATACCGCGATCATGCTGTTGATTTCGCGCACGCCCGGCAGCTTTGACAGTTTCTCAAAGAACAGCGCCTCATAGGCCTCGATATCCTTGGTCACGATGCGCAGCATGAAATCGACCTGCCCCATCAGCACGAAACATTCCTGAACCTCGGCAATGCGCCGGATGGCCTCGCGGAAATCGGTCAGCAGGTCGCCGCTATGCGCCTCCAGCTTCACATGGCTAAAGATCAGCACGTTCAGGCCGATGGCCTTGCGGTCCAGCAGGGCCACGCGGCGCTTGATGATCCCATCCTCCTCCAGCCGCTGAATGCGGCGCCAGCAGGGGCTCTGGCTCAACCCCACCTTGTCGGCCACCTCGGCCGCCGTGGCGGACCCGTCACGCTGCAGCTGATCCAGGATGCGCCAGTCCAGACCGTCCAGCGGCTTTTGCGGTGCTTGCATGATTTATCCCCGTGTTTGCCATTTGGCGCATTACATTTGCGCAAACTACGTCATCTGGACGAAACTTGCAAAGAAATGCCCCGGCGCTTGCCCTATGGTTATTGCACCGCACAAG
>JAEMSB010000514.1:0-347 GCA_016463045.1 Niveispirillum sp. | reverse complement strand
TTGGAGCCGGAGATGAGCACCCAGGAACACCCCGCCAGCCTGACCGTCTATCGCGATGCCACCACCGGCGCCCAGATTGCGCTGGCGGTGCATCGTGCGGCGGGCGGTGTGATTACCCCGGTGCCCTGGCAGAAACTACCCGGTGTGGGACTGGACGAGGCGGTGGAGGCGGCGATGCGTGCGGCCCGCTCCACGCGCGCCTTTGCCATGCTGGTGCCCGCCGATGATGGCGGGTCGATGGCCGATCCGGTCGGTGTGCTGTCGCGCTGCTTCCAGCGGGCGGATCTGGACCGTCTGTCGGTCGGCCCCGAAATGCGCGGGGCCAGCAAGCAGGCCCCCGCTTCCGT
>JAEMSB010000513.1 GCA_016463045.1 Niveispirillum sp. | reverse complement strand
GGCCTAGGTGCCGTCACCTGGGTCGCGGCCCTGGTGACGCTGGCCGGCCTTGCCGTGGCGTTGGTCAGCCGTGCCCTGGATCGGGGGACGGTCAGTGTCCGCCCTGTGGCCGCGACGCCGCTGCATTGAGGTGGGGTGGGGATGGCGGGACTGGACCGCCATCCCCGCTTGTGACTATACCCATGGCAGATTTCGCAACCATCCTGCGGCACCATGCTGATTTATCGCCATACTACCGACCTTCCGGCAGCCATTCGCGGCTGCGCGGTGGCACTTGGCAATTTCGACGGCGTGCATCAGGGCCATCGCGCCGTCATCGACGCGGCAAAGCTAGCCGCCCGTGCAAAGGGCGTTCCCGCCGCCGTCCTGACCTTTGAGCCGCATCCCCGCAGCCTGTTCCGCCCCGACGATGCCCCCTTCCGCCTGACACCCTGGCGCATCAAAGCGCGGCTGGTGGAGGCGCTGGGCATCGATGCCCTGTTCGAGGTGCGGTTCGACGAGGCCTTTTCCCACCTGACCGCGGATGAGTTTGTGCGCCAGATCCTGGTGGATGGGCTGGCCGCATCGCATGTGGTGGCCGGTTACGACTTCGTCTTTGGGCACAAGCGCGGCGGGGATATGGCCTTCCTGCGCGACGCCGGCGAACGGTTCGGTTTCACGGTGACGGAGGTCCGCCCCGTGGCCGGCCCCGATGCCACGGCCTTTTCCTCCACCCGCGTGCGTCAGCATTTGCAGGCGGGCGAGGTGGAGCAGGCGGCTTCCATCCTGGGCCATGATTGGGAGATCGAGGGCCGGGTGGAGCATGGCGACAAGCGGGGCCGCACCATCGGCTTTCCCACCGCCAATGTTGAACTGGGCGCCTATCTGCGCCCCCGCCTTGGGGTCTACGCCATCATGGCCGGCGTGGATGAGGGGTCGCGCACCGTCTGGCACAAAGGTGTCGCCAATATCGGTCGCCGTCCGACCGTGGGGGGGCTGACCGAACGGCTGGAGGCCCATCTATTCGATTTTGATGGCGACCTGTATGGCCGGCATCTGCGCGTGCGTCTTTGCCGCTTCATCCGTCCGGAAATGAAGTTTGACAGTTTCCAGGCGCTGAAGGACCAGATCGTGGCCGACAGCGCCAAGGCGCGGGAACTTCTGGACTGATACCATCGGTCATAATATATGACCGATGGTACGGCAGCGACTGCTGCCGCGCGGCACGTGCCGTTGGTATCATCCCGCTTACCGGGTCGTTGTTCCCTCTGCCTTCACCGTCGTGACCATGCCGTTCTTCAGCTTGGCTTCGGCGGCGCGGCGCAGGCCGTCATCCTTTTCCGCCTGTATCGCGGCGCGGGACCATTGGAAGCGGGCTTCGTCACGCCGACCCACGGCCCAATAGGCATCGCCCAGATGGTCATTGATGGACGGGTCGCCGGGTTCCAGCTCCAGCGCCTTTTCCAGCAGTTCCACGGCCTTTTCGACCTTGCCCAGCTTGAACATGGCCCAGCCCAGGCTGTCGGTGAAGAAGCCGTCATGCGGGCGCTGGGCGACGGCCCTTTCGATCATGGACGTGCCCTGATCCAGGTTCACGCCGCGGTCGATATAAGAATAGCCGAGATAGTTCAGCAGGCTGGGCTGATCCGGCTGCAATGCCAGCGCCTTTTTCAGCGCTGCCTCCGCCCCCGCCCAGTCGCCCTTGGCGTCCAGGGTCATGGCGCGGGCGTAATGTAGCATCCAGTCGCGGGGCTTTTCCTCCTTCACCCGTGCCAGCGCCTGGTCATAGGCGGCCAAGGCCTGATCCTGGCGCTTGGCAAGGCGGTGCATGTCACCCAGCCGCAGCAGGGCATCAGTGCGCGTCGGACGCTCCGCCGCCATTTTCTGCAACAGGGCGGCGGCTTCATCATCCCGGTCCAACTCCCGCAGGACATCCACCTGCCGCATGCGGGCCATCCACAGAATGCCCGCCCCGCCGGTCACGGCGCGGAATTCAGCCAGCGCTGTTTCATCCCGGTCGCGGTTGGACAGGATGTCACCCACCAGAAGGCGGGCCAGCGGCTGTTCAGGTGTCAGGTGCAGGGCCACGCGGTCATAGAGCAGCGCCATCTCCGCCGCCCCTTCCTGATGAAGCGCGGAGGCCAGCTGGAACAGCGCCTCGCCCAGACCGGCGGCGGCATTGCCGACCAGGGGTGCCGGTACACCGCCCTTGTCCATGCGTGCCAGCGCGTCTTCGACCACCATATTGTCGGGATTGGCATCCAGATACTGGCGGTAAAGGCGCCGGGCCGCGTCGGTGGCACCGGACCGTTCCTGGAAATTCCCGATCAGCAGCACAAGGCGCAGCGGCATGCCCTGTTTGGCGGCGTCCGAATAATACTGGAACGCGGCATCACGATTACCGCGCAGATCCTCGATCAGGGCCAGTTGCTGTATGCGGATGGACTTGAACCCTTCATGGGCGTTCAGCGGTTCCAGAATTTTGATGGCGCGGTCGTAATCCCCCTCTGCCACGGCAATCCAGCTGGACAGCAAGGGGCCGATATAGGGGGCCATCCCGTCCGCTGGCAGCTTGGCAATACGGGCCGCGGCGTCCGCCGTGCGTCCGGCGCGCAGATCATCGGCCACCAGCAGGGCATGGGCCACGAAGCTGCCCCCCTGTTCCTGCGCCGCCTGTCGCCGCGCGAGCGTCAGCGCCTCCTGCTGGCGCCCCTCGCCCAGGGACAGAAGAAAGGTCCGGCGCAGCAGGGCCGGATTTTCCGGATCCTGTTTGAGAGCGGCACCCAGATTGGCGCTGGCCACGTCCCAGGCACCGGCATTCTGGGCAATGCGACCGGTCAGATATTGGGCAATCGGACTGCTGCTGGTCTTCTGAGTTTTTGCTGGCGAGGAAGGGGATGATTGTTGGGCCGATGCGGCACCTGTGAGGGCCAGGGCCAGCATCACTAAATTCATGGCCGCCACCGGCGACCGCAAGCCCAAAACACGCACGGTTCCACCATCCTTCCCACAGGGGGCCTTCCCACAGGGGGCGGCATCGGCGGCGCGTCCCTGTCGTCAATCACCTTCACGGGATAACATATCCCGTGCCGTCGGCCAGCATCGCAAAAGGATGAGTGCCAGCAAAAGTCCGGCTGCATCGGCTGCCAGATCGCCCCAGCTACCCTGCCGTCCCGGCACCGACGCCTGCAACCATTCGATCCCCGCCCCCAGAAGCAGGAGAAAGGCCAGGACCACCGCCCGCGCCCGCAAGGTGCGGACGGTCCAGAGGCCGATGAAGGCCAGACCTGCGAAACAGAACATGTGCAGATACTTGTCTGCGCCGCCCCCCGCTGGTGGGGCCAGTTGCGGCTGCACCGCTATCCAGGGCAACAGCAGGATGGAAACTGCCAGGATCAGCCCGCCTGTGGAATGACGGATCACAGCGGGAGGGTTCAGTATCTTGGAAAGCAGGATAGACTCCGATCATCCCGACGGCTT
>JAEMSB010000512.1:809-3460 GCA_016463045.1 Niveispirillum sp. | reverse complement strand
CGGCATGCCACAGGCATGAGCCAAAGGGATAGGTGGTACCGGCTGTCCATCGGTATCAAACCCCGGATATAGATGGCACGATTACGCTTTAACCGGGAATCATACGTTCGAATGCGGTTGTTCTACGCCTTAATGATTGTCCTTAGTCTCCTGCCCGCACCATTGGCGCGCGCTTCGGATGATTACGGTGTCATCTACAGCGGTCAGAAGGACGATCAGGTCTATAATTCCCTTGTCGTTGCCGCCACCGAACGGTTCGAGGCAGAAAGAGGCATCCGGTTTCGTCAGCGCGTGATCAACAATGAACAGGACAGTGCCGAGGCCATCCGCGCCTTTGTGGATCGGGGCATAACCACCTTGCTGCTGGTCGGTTATGTCCATGACAAGGCCCTGGCCCATCTGGCGCCCATCTATCCGCATGCTCGCTTCACCATCATCGATAGTGCCGTCACAGCGCCCAATGTCCGGTCCATCCGGTTCCGGGAGCAGGAGGCGGGGTTCCTGGCCGGCATGGCGGCGGCCTTTGCCAGCAAATCGGCAAAACTGGCCTTTATCGGCGCTGTCGCGACGCCGCCTGTGCAACGTTTTGGATGCGGCTTTGTCCAGGGCGCGCGAGAAACGGGGCGTCCCCTCTCTGTCATCACCCGCTACATGACCAATGATATGGAAGGGTTCCGCGACCGGCGTCTGGCACGGGTAGTTGCGGAAGAACTGATCAATGAGGGGGCGGATGTGTTGTTCCCTGCCGCCGGCGTGGCCAGCCGCGATGCGTTGCTGACGGCGGCACAGGCGGGATATATGGGCATCGGCGTGGATAGCGACCAGGAAATGTTGGCCCCTGGCCATATCGTCACCACCGCCCTGAAACGTGTCGATGTGGCCGTCTATGATGCGCTGCGCGATCTTGTGAACGGACACTGGTCAGCCGGCAGCCAGGAACTGGGCATTGCCGATGGTGGCGTAGACTGGGTGCGTCAGGGGGCTGACCGCTTTTTGACCCCTGGCCAGATACACGCCATCGAAAATGCCAAACAGCGCATCAGAACCGGTCACCTGACTGTGCGTCAGACCGATGCTGTCTGCGAACAGCCGGAATTGCGGCTGGCGGCGCAGGACGCACCGCCAGCACATCACCTGCAGTAAGGATCAGTCCAGTGCCGCGAACGGGTCGTCCTTCAGATTGGCGCTGAAGCCGAAATAATCCCACGCCCCCCGCATATGGTCCGGCAAGGGCGCGGTCACGTCGATGGTGCCACCGCGCGGATGCGGGATGATGATACGGCGGGCATGCAGATGCATCTGCCGCTTCATATCCGCCCCATCAATAAAGGCCTTCTGACCCGCATATTTGCCATCGCCCAGGATGGGCGTGCCGATGGCGTTCATATGCACACGCAACTGATGCGTGCGGCCCGTGCGCGGCCACAGGGCCACGAAGGCCGCCTTACGGTGGGCATGTTCCAGAACGGTGTAATAGGATTGCGCACGTTGGCCGTTGCGTTCATCGACCATCATCCGCTCGCCCCCCGCCGACATTTCCTTGGCGATGGACAGGTCGATGCGACCCTGGTGCGGTTCCGGCACGCCGACCGTAATCGCCCAGTAGATCTTGCGCGCATCGCGGCCCCGGAAACTCTCCGTCAGGCGCGTGGCGGCAAAGGCGTTACGGGCCAGGACCAGACATCCGCTGGTATCCTTGTCCAGACGGTGAACCAGCTTGGGCCGACCGGGTGCGTCGAACTTCAGCAGGTCCAGCATGGCATCCAGGTGCTTGGCCTGCCCCGTCCCGCCCTGCACGGCCATGCCGGCGGGCTTGTCCAGCACGATGACATCGGCATCGCGATAAAGGACGCAGGCGCGCAGGGCAGCCACTTCCTTGTCGCTGAACAGCGGCTTGGCCGACTTTGCCGCCGTCTCCTGCCCCTCTGCCGGGGCGGGTGCCGCATCAGGCAGGGGCGGGATACGCACGGACTGGCCCGCCATCAGGCGGGTATTGGCGTCGGCGCGCTTGCCATCCACCCGCACCTGTCCCGTGCGCAGCAGCTTTTGCAGCACGCCATGGCCCACCTGCGGGTAATGCCGCTTGAACCAGCGGTCCAAGCGGATATCGGCCTCATCCTCGGCCACCAGCTTTGTTTCAACGATCTTTGCGGGACCGCGCGCTTCACCGGCATCGCTCATGCCGTCACCATCCGTACCAGATAAAGCCCGGCGAACAACCCGCCGATGCCGACAATCAACGACGACAGCACATAGGCCGCCGCCACACCAATATCCCCCCGTTCCAGCATGACCGCCACATCCAGGGAGAAAGTGGAAAAAGTCGTGAACCCGCCCAGGATGCCCACCGTCAGAAAGGCACGAACCTCCGCCGGCGGCGACCAGGCCTGGGCCATCAGGGCGACCAGCAATCCCATGACGAAGGAACCGACGATATTCACCGTCAGCGTCGCCCAGGGAAAGCCCGGCCCTAAGAGCCGACCGAACCACAGCCCTGTCAGATACCGCGCCACGGAGCCGAACGCACCACCGATTGCGACATAGAACACCATCTTCATGCGCCGACCCCGAATATCCAGCCCTCACGCCGGGCAATGTCGAGCGTCAGGCCGGCGGGGTTCCAGGCCGAAGCCTTGCCCGCCAGCCGCGAC
>JAEMSB010000512.1:0-799 GCA_016463045.1 Niveispirillum sp. | reverse complement strand
GATGATGGCATCCCCGATGTGATCGTCAAACTGTTCCGGCAGATCGGGCGACAGGGTGCAGCCGAAATGGGCCACCGCCCCCGCCATCGCCGCCCGTCCCGTGATCTTGCGCACGCCCCCCAGCGCCTGCTTGCGGAACAGGGTGGGATAGATTTCCATCACCACGCTTTGCCCCGGCCCCGGTTGTTCCACCGGCCAGATGGCGAGCCGGTCACCCGTCAGGCCGCGCAACCGTTTCAGGGTGCGCATCCCGGCCAGCGAGGCCTTGCCCACCTGCTTGGCCGCCGCCGCCAGCTTGAACAGTGACACGGGCGTGCCCGCCCCTGTCTCTGCCGCCACAACCTCCACCCGCCGCCGCTTGGTGGAGCCATCGCCCCAATGCGCGGGCGTGGGGCCGTTGATCCAGAAGCTGGGGTGAAGACGCGGGTCATGCACGGCGGCACCGGCGAAATCATCCTCCGCCCCGTCACTGGCCTGATCGATCAGGTCCCAAAGGGCGAACATGTCGGCCACATCCGGCACACGGCCATCCAGATAGCCGACACCATCGACCCAGGGCATGGCGAATCCGAAATCGAACCCGGCCAGGATGCGGCGGCCCGACGCGATCTGTTTCGCGATCCAGTCGGCCACCTCCTGCCGCCGCCAATGGCGGTCACGGGGCCAGACGGGGCGGACCACACCGGACGGATCACAGGCGGCCACGGCCACCGCGCGGGCCGGCTGTGCCCCTGTCCAGTCGATGCCCACAAAAAGATCGAATTCCATCCCTGCCCCGCATTGCCAATTGCCCCCCGCC
>JAEMSB010000511.1 GCA_016463045.1 Niveispirillum sp. | reverse complement strand
CTTCATCAATGGGCAAGGTCCGGGCGGAAAACTCGGGTCGGACAATCGTATCGACCCATTGCCGCAGAAGGCTGGCCTGTCTTTGATCCCGCCGTTCAACACGCAGGATGCCAATCTCCAGTTCCATCACCGTGATTACGGAGATGAAAAAGCTATTGGCATCGCGGTTCGCCAGCCATGCCGTCACATTGGGATCGGCACGCCCATCGCCTAGTTTGCGCAGTTCAGAAACAACATTCGTGTCCAACAAATACATCAGGAAAAGTCCGCCGGGCGGGACCGCATGTCCGTCTTGGGGGGATCAAAATTGATCTCCGATAGGCCAGGCATTGACAATGCTTCCACCAGATTGCGGCCCGGTGCGGCACCGTTCAGACGCTGATATTCCGTGTAGGACAGCAACACGAACGCCGGCTTGCCCCGGTCGGTGATGATGACGGGGTTTTGCGTGGCGGCGCGCTTCGCCTTCCCCAAGTCTTGGTTTAATTCCCGGCTGGATACCGTTGTAACGGCCATGGCGCACCTCCTGCCTTTAATGTAGCCATGTTACTACATGGCGCAGCAGTCGCCAAGCCTGGGTCAGAGATTGAGATGGATCCCCCGGGCTGCCCCACCGCACCCTAACCGCTGACTTCCGGAGCCGATTCTGCTACAATGCGTCCATCAACGCCATATCCCCGTCTTTTCCCATTCGGAGTTGCCGCCGTTCGGACTCTGAACCGCGGGAAGGACGAAACGCACCGTTGTTTTGTGTTGCATCCTGTTGCACGGGGCCGCCCGGCGGTGCTGGTGGGGCCCATGAAAAAAGCCCGCTGGAGCGATCCACCGGGCTTTTATCTTCTGCGTAAAACCTGCGCGCCGCTTATTTCGGCTGCTGGCTTTGCTGCTGCGGGATCAGGGCCAGGCAGTTTTCGACGATGCGGTAGCATTGGCCCAGGCGAGCCGACTGGCCGTCGCTGGCGCTGTTATAGACGATGCGCTGCACCACGCCGTCCTTCAGGGTGAAGGTGGCCTGGCAATCGCGGGTCTCCGTATCCGGATAATCGTCAAAGCCGACGCCCCAGCCCCAGGGCGACCAGGGGCGGCGGTAGCCATAGCCGTAACCGAAGCCGAAATGCGGGCCGGGGGCCGGGGTGGTGACCAGCCGTTCCGACGTGTAGGTGTAGTAATCGACATTGTCGACGCTGGCGCTGCGCGTCGGCACGCCGGCGCAGGACAGCAGGGTCTGTTTGGGCATGCCGACAAAGGCCTGCTGGGCATAGGCGGCCTGATCGGCCTGCGGGTTGGCGCAGGCCGAAAGCCCCAGCAGCGCGCCGGCGGCAATCAGGCCCCGGATGGTCGTTTGACGGTTGAATTTCATGACCTACGCTCCTTGACGCAATCTGTCACCGGCATCATTCCCGTGCCGCCGGCTGCACCGCCCCTGCAAGCTTATACGCAGACGAAGGCCGAAACCTTCGTCTGCGAAACAATGTTCACAGGAGAAAATGGCGGATCAAGGGCGATGTTTCAATGCGCCCTGTTGAAGCAGGGTTACGCAACGTCAATCACCAGCTTGCCCTGTGCCTTGCCCTCCTCCAGTCGCGTATGGGCGGCACTGACATCGGACAGGGTAAAGCGGGTGGGATCGACCAGGGGGCGCAGCTTGCCGGCGGTATCGGCCAGAACCTTGCCCTGGTGCGCGCGGTCGATGGCAAAGCCATGGTCGTACAGCATGGGCAGCAGCATGAAGACCACATGCAGGCTCAACCCCTTGCCATGCATGGGCGACAGGTCGGCGCTGTACCCGGCCACGATGGTCACCACCTGCCCGTTGAACCGGGCGGCGGCAAAGCTGGTGGCGATGTCGCTGCCGCCGGTGGCGTCCAGCACGATGTCGAAACCCTGGCCACCCGTCAGGCGGGCGACATAGACCTCCACCGCTTCGGTCCGGTAATTCACCACCTCGTCCGCGCCAAACGACCGGGCCAGATCGGCCTTTTCATCGGATGAAACGGTGGTGGTGACATGGGCACCCTGCATCTTGGCGATCTGGATGGCAACATGGCCCACCCCGCCGGCCCCGCCATGGATCAGCACCTTCTGCCCCGGTTGCACCCGCGCCCGGTCCACCAGTGCCTCCCACGCCGTCAGGGTGACCAGCGGCAGGGCGGCGGCATCCCGTAGCGATAGGCCGGCAGGGGCCGGCGCCAGCAGTTTGGCATCGGCGGCCACATACTCCGCATAGGTTCCCTGCAACCCCTTCACCCCGCCGACACAGCCATAGACGGCCTGCCCGACGGTAAAGCCGCTGACGCCCTCGCCCAGGGCCACCACAGTGCCGGCCATGTCACAGCCCAGGATGGAGGGCAGGTCGGCGGCGATGGCGCGGCCATTCTTGCGGATTTTGGTATCGACCGGGTTCACGCTGGCCGCATGGATCTTGACCAGAACCTGCCCCGGCCCCGCCACGGGTGTCGGCACCTCGGCCAGTTCCAGATTGTCCACACCGCCAAAATCCTTCAGCAGGACCGCCTTCATCATCATCTCCATCGGGTTGGGGCCATTGGCCCGTGTCATGACAACAGGATGGGCTTGACCTTTGAATAAGGGAAACGAATTATCTTTATGGAGATAATCAAGGATTGTGATGATGTCGGGCCGTTTGACCGATCTGGATATGGATGCGTTGCGGGCCTTTGTGGCCATTGTCGATCATGATGGCTTCACGGCAGCGGCCGAACGGCTGCACCGCACGCAATCGGCCATCAGCATGAAGATCAAACGGCTGGAGGCCACGCTGGGCCGCAGCCTGTTCGACCGCACGGGCCGCGCCATGACCCTGACGGGGGAGGGGGAGTTGCTGCTCTCCTATGCCCGCCGGCTGCTGGCCCTGAATGATGAGACGGTAGCGCGCCTGATGGCGCCCGAGGCGGCGGGGCTGGTGCGGTTCGGGGTGGCCGAATATTTCGCGCCCGAACATTTGCCCCTGCTGCTGGCCCGGTTCCGCCGCGCCCATCCGCGTGTGCGGCTGGACGTCTCGGTCGGCCTGGGCAGCGACATGGTGCAGGAGATTGCGGAAGGCCGCCTGGATGTGGTGATCGCCAAGCGCAACGAGACGGGGCCACAGGGCCGGTTCCTGTGGCGCGAGCCCGTGGTCTGGGTGGCGTCCAGTGACTGGCGGGCGGAAGCCGGGGATGCGCCGGTGCCCCTATGCCTGCTGCCCGACCCCTGCATCTACCGGACCCGCGCCGTGGCCGCGCTGGAACGGGCGGGGCGCCCCTGGCACACGACCTATGCCAGCGGGTCCTTCATGGCGGTACGGGCGGCGGCCCTGGCTGGGCTGGGTGTGACCTGCCTGGGCGCGGGTGCCCTGGTCCCCGGTCTGCGGGTGCTGGGTCCCGCCGATGGGTTCCCGGCGCTGGACCCGGTGGAAACGGCGGTATTCGGGGAGGATCGGGCCAAGGATGGTCCGATCCAGCCC
>JAEMSB010000510.1 GCA_016463045.1 Niveispirillum sp. | reverse complement strand
GCGCAGAGCCTCGGGAATGCTCTCGGCGGCGCGGGCGGCGATGATTTCCATCTCGGCCAGGGTGGGGGCGGTCGTGAAGCGGCGAAGCGAGGTCATGGGGTACCGGTCGGGGCAAAGGGGTTGGATGGGCGATGGCGGCTTGACGCCGCCGCCGCCCCGGTCCACCTACAGGCCAATAAATCCTGATCAGGAGGAAGAGATGACGCAAGCCCAAACAGGCCGCCCGCCGAAACTGGATAATGATGCCGTTACGGCATCCCTGGGCGCCCTGCCCGGCTGGACCCTGCGCGCCGATCAGGCCGCCATCGTGAAGACCTTCCGTTTCAAGGACTTCAACGAGGCGTTCGGCTTCATGACGCGCGTCGCCATTCTGGCCGACAAGATCGACCACCATCCCGAATGGTTCAATGTCTATAACCGCGTCGATGTCACGCTCAATACCCACGATGTCGGCGGCATCAGCCGCCTGGACATCGAAATGGCGACCTTCATGGAGCAGGCGGCGCGCTGAGCCGCATCGCCTCCAGCATCGCCATCACCAGCTTGGCGGCGTTGCTGGAGGCCAGCGCCATGAAGGTGGGAATGCGGTTTTCATCCGGGTCGGCACCGGCTAGATCGGAGACGGACCGGAAGATGATGCAGGGCACGCCATTCTGTTCGGCGACCAGCGCCACGGCGGCACTTTCCATATCCACTACCTTGGCCCCGATGGTGCCGTTCAGATAGGCGCGCCAGCCGGCATTATCCATGAAGGCGGGGCCCGACACCCCGTCGCCGCCCATGATAATCTTGGGGCTTGTCTCAAGACAGGTCTTGTTTGCAGCGCATTTATCCAGCTTCACCCCAGCCACCGCCTTCTCGGCCAGGGCCAGCAGGCCGGCATCCGCCTCGAACCAGAATTTGCGGATCGGATCGGCCTTTCCGGGCACGCGGACATAGGCGTTCGACGGCTGGATCACGCCATAGGCGGGATAGGGCAGGCTGGCCCAGGGCACGGGCTTCAGGGTTCCATCCGCGCCTTCGCGCACGAAGTGGCTTTCCAGATACTGGCCCCAGCGGCGGGGGACGGCCACGTCACCGATATGTAGATTGGGGTCCAGACTGCCGGCAATGCCGCTGAAAAGCAAGGCATCGACCTTGAATCGGTCCAGCAGCATCTGCGTCGTCATCGCGGCATTCACCATGCTGACGCCCGACAGGACCAGAACCACCGGGCGCCCCGCCAACGTGCCCAGCGTGAAATCCACGCCATGCACGGAAATCACCTTCTTGTCCTTGGTGCTGGCCAGCAGGGTGACCAGTTCGGGCGCGAAGGCCGACATCACGGCGGTGCGCGGTGTGGCATCCAGCAATTCCGCCCGTGCCGGCGCCAGCAGAAGCAGGAAAGCCAGAAGGGCGGGGATCAGCCGGGTCATGGGACGCCATCCATGTTGCAGTGCGGGATGGGCATGGTGGCGGCAGACGATGGGATCGTCAACCGCCACCATCCGGATCAGGCTTTCTTGATCCAAGCCTCAACCTGTTCACCCAGCACATCCAGCGGTACCGCGCCGGAGCGCAGCACCAGATCATGGAAGGCGCGCAGGTCGAACTTCGCCCCCAGCGCCTGTTTCGCGCGATCACGCAGGTCCAGGATCTTCAGCATGCCGACATAATAGCTGGTGGCCTGACCGGGATTGACGATGTAGCGGTCGATCTCGCGGATCACCTGCTCCCGGTTCAGCGGTGTGTTGGCCACGAAATAATCGATGGCCTGTTCACGGGTCCAGCGCTTGGCATGGATGCCGCTATCCACGACCAGCCGCACGGCCCGCCAGACCTGTGTCGTCAGGCGACCGAAATCGGCGTAGGGGTCCTGGTAGAAGCCATATTCCTTGGGCAGGCGTTCGGCATACAGGCCCCAGCCCTCGATATAGGCGCCGAAGAAGCTGTAGCGGCGGAAGTCCGGCACATCGCCCAGTTCCTGGGAAATGGCGATCTGCATGTGATGGCCGGGGATCGCCTCGTGATAGACGATGGCATCGGCTTGCCATTTCGCCATTTCCCGCATATTGGCGAGGTTGGCGTAGAAGATGCCGGGCCGCGATCCATCGGGCGAGGGCGGGTTATAGAAGGCCGGCGGGGCCGACTTCTCACGATAGGGTTCGACCCGCTTCACGATCACGGGCGCCTTGGGCTTGGTGATAAACCATTCATCCAGGCGCTTGGCATAATCGGCGATCAGCTTCTCGCAATGCGCCAGATAGGCGGCCCGGCCGGCATCATCGCCGCTGAAATAGAATTTCGGATCATTGCGCAGATGTTCGAAGAATTCCTGCAGGGTGCCATGGAATTCCACCTGCCGCATGATGCCCTGCATATCCTTCTGCAAAAGCGCCACATGCTTCAGGCCCAGTTCGTGGATTTGATCCGGGCTCATATCGGTGGTGGTACTGTTCTTCACGCAGTAACGGTAATAGGCATCGCCGTCCGGCAGCTTCCAGACGCCATCATCATGGGTGGCCACTGCCTCCAGCTTGGCCACGGCGGCGTCCAGCGCCTCATAGGCGGGCTTGACCTTGGTGGTCAGGATACGGGCGGCCTCGGTCACCAGTTTGTCCTTCTCCCCCTGCGCGATGGACAGGGCGCCAACCTTCTTTTTGAAATCGGCATAAAGCGCGCTGTCCGGGCCCTGGTCGAACGGGGCGCCGGTGATGACGGAGCGGATATCGGGCCGCATCTTGGACAGAGAGAATTTGGGCGGCGCCACGCCGCGCGCGGCGGCATCTTCGCCCCGCCGGATGACATTCTGGATGACGGCGGACACGCCGTTCAGACGCGCCAGATAGGCCCGCGCATCGGAGACATCGTCAATCCGGTGCTGATTGGCCAGGAAGCTGGGGATGCCGGTGTGACGGCCATAGAGATGGTTGATCGGATAGCGATGGTTGCGCCAGCGATGCGCCTCGATCTCCGCCTCGCACTGCGCCTCGAACACGCGGAAATTCAGCTGGTCGGTGGCGCCAAGCTGCCCGGCATCCCAACCCTGGCGCAGCAGATCCAGCGCCTGACGGGTGCGGGCAACGGATGCCTCGGCAAAGGCGTCGCTGCCATCATCCCAGCGGTCATAGCCGGTCTTGCGCCCGCGCTGCGTCTGGGTTTCAGGCGACAGGGACAGGTCGGCCTCATACACCTCTGCGAAGAAGGCGTGAAGAGCGGCAGCGTCCCCCTTGTTCTTCGGCTTGGCCGTATCGGTCAGCGACAAGGGGCCGGGCAGACCCTGCGCAAAGGCGGGCAGCGGGGAGGCCGCAGCAAGCGCCAGACCGGCAGAACCGGCCAGCAACTGACGACGGGAAAGGCGGTGGCGCATGGATCGCTGTTCCATTGTGGTTATGGTGGGAAGCTACAACCAGCCCCATGTTTCACATGAAACACGGGGTTTCCAACTGCGTTCAGGATGCCAGCCAGGCCGGGTTCTTCAGTCCCT
>JAEMSB010000509.1 GCA_016463045.1 Niveispirillum sp. | reverse complement strand
CTCATCCCCCATCCCAGCCCCAACCATGGCCCCCGCCGGACCGACGGGCCGCCGGATATGCTGGTGATCCATTATACCGGCATGCAGGACGGGCCGTCGGCCCTGGCCCGCATGTGCGATCCGGCGGCAGAGGTCAGCGCGCATTATATGATCGAGGAGGATGGCCGCATCTTCCAACTGGTGCCCGATGACCGCCGCGCCTGGCATGCGGGTGCGTCCCGCTGGGGCGGGCAGGATGATATCAACAGCCGGTCCATCGGGATCGAGCTGGTCAATCCCGGCCATGAATGGGGATACCGGCCCTTCCCGGAGGCGCAGATGCGCGCGCTCGCCGATCTTTCCACCCATCTTCTGACGCTTTATCCCATACCGGCCCATCGCGTGCTGGGCCATTCCGACATTGCGCCGCTGCGCAAGCAGGATCCGGGGGAGCTGTTCGACTGGCTGGGCCTGGCCATGGCGGGGGTGGGATTGTGGCCCGACCCGCGGCCCGCCGATGGGATGGCATGGGAAAAGGACGAGATTGCCCGGCTGCTGGAACGGTTCGGCTATCAGGTCGCCCCGGATGGGATTTCATGGGACGAGCACAGCGCCCATGGGAAAACATGGGACGACAGCGCCGAAGCGGCCCTGTCGGCGTTCCAGCGGCACTGGGTGCCGGCCAGTATAGGCAAAGGCATGGATCGCGAGACGGTCGCGGCACTGCGCGCCCTGGTCAGAGACTCGGGCATCTGATCGCGGTTGCTTTCCCAGCCCTGAACGCCTACAACCCGCCGGCCAGACGGTCGGATGGTCGCTCTCATGCAATGGGGAAACTCGCATGGGGGAGGAAAGTCCGGGCTCCACGGAAGTACGGTGCCGGGTAACGCCCGGCGGGGGTGACCCCAGGGAAAGTGCCACAGAGAGCAGACCGCCGACGCCAGTAACCCCTTGGGATTGCTGGATTTCGGTAAGGGTGAAAGGGTGCGGTAAGAGCGCACCGCGACCCTGGCGACAGGGTTGGCATGGTAAACCCCACCGGGAGCAAAACCGAATAGGGACGGCACGGGCGGCAACGCCCAGGCGCACTTCCGCGCTGTCGTCCGGGTGGGTTGCGCGAGGTGTCCAGCAATGGGCATCCCAGAGGAATGACCATCCCCCGGATACCATCCACCAGTGGGATATGGTCCGGCGGACAGAACCCGGCTTACAGACCGTCTGGCCCTTTACCTTGCATCGCGGCATGATTTATTTACGAATGGTTTACAGGTGTGCGCGCCATCACAGCGGCAACCCGCTGCCACACCTCCCCCTCGGCCCCAAAACCGCCCAGATTTAGGGCCAAAACCGGCCCCCAGCCCACAATATCTAGGCACAAGAACGGGTCGGAAAGCCGGTTTGAAATTTAAATATCACGGTTTTCGAGATATCGCCCAGATTCCCAGGATATTTCGAATTTCTAGTTAACAGAAAAACACCCTATCCATTCGGGTTATTTTCAAGAAAAGGCAGGCATAGATTGCCTACGCCTTTCAGTCCGCCCCGCAGCGCGAATCAAATCGGAACAAGAAAAACCAAGCATATCTTGGTGGATGGACTTGTTTTTCATCTTTGGGTGCGACTTATCCACAGTTCAAGACTCCCGCTGTGGAAAAACGCCGAATCAGGGCGAGACATTACTATCTCCCCTTTTCTCCCATAAATTCCCATGGTATCCCATAAAGACCCAATGACAGGGACCATCCGCCCATCCATGCCCAGATGATGCCGCCTTCGAGGCTGTATCGGAAGGGGTGAATAACAGGGCGTTGGAGGGGTCGGCGGGAAATCCGGTGCCGGGGTGGCACCAACAAGGTGGGGCGTGATGGGCTTGTTCCTGTCCACATATGTCAACAAGGTTGATAAGAAGGGCCGGGTATCGATCCCCGCTCCCTTCCGCTCGACCTTGTCGGCGGGACTGGCGGCAGGCGTGGCCACCGAAATGGTGATCTTCCCCTCGCTGAAGGCCCACGCCCTGGATGCGGCCCCGCTCTCCTATCTGGAGAAGCTGTCCGACGCGCTGGACAATCCGTACATGCCGGATGATGAGCGGGAATTGATCGAAACCACCGTGTTCGGCCAGTCCGCGCAACTGACGCTGGACCCCGAAGGCCGCGTGATCCTGCCCGACCACCTGATGGGCTTTGCCGGGATCACCGAGACTGTCACCTTCATCGGCCGCCGCAACACCTTCCAGCTTTGGGACCCGGTGGCGTTTGCGGCGCATGAGGCAGCGGTGCGCGAACAGGCCCGCAATAACAACATCTCCCTCTCCACCGTGCTGGCCAAGGCCAAGGGCCTGGCGAAGGGGGAATGATGACCGCACAGCCCGTTCACATCCCCGTCCTGCTGGCCGAAGTGCTGCACGACATGGCCGTTGCCGATGGGCAGACGGTGGTGGATGGCACCTTTGGCGCCGGCGGGTACAGCCGCGCCCTGCTGGACAGTGCCGCTATCCGCCTGTTCGCCATTGACCGCGACCCGGCAGCGCATGAGCGCGCCCGGCCCATCATCGAGGCCTATGCCCCGCGCCTGTCCCTGCTAAACGGCTGCTTTGGGGATATGGAGGCGCTGCTGTCCGCCGCCGGGGTGGCCACGATCGATGCCATCGTTCTGGATATCGGGGTGTCGTCGCCGCAGATCGACACGCCGGAACGCGGGTTCAGCTTCCGCTTCGACGGACCCTTGGACATGCGGATGGGCGATACCGGCCCGACCGCCGCCGATGTGGTGAACAGCGCCGAGGAAGAAGATCTGGCGAATATCTTCTACCGCTATGGTGAGGAACGGTTGTCGCGCCGCGTGGCGCGCGCCATCGTCATGCGCAGGGCGGAGAAGAGGTTTGAGCGGACGGGCGATCTGGCCGATGTCATCCGCTCTTGCGTGCCGAAATCCAAGGACGGGATCGACCCCGCCACCCGCAGTTTTCAGGGCCTGCGCATTCATGTGAATGACGAGCTGGGGGAACTGGAGCGGGCGCTGGCCGCTGCCGAACGGCTGCTGTCGCCCGGCGGGCGGCTGTGCGTCGTCACCTTCCATTCGCTGGAAGACCGGCTGGTCAAGGAATTCATGCGTGAACGGTCGGGCAATGTGCCGGGTCCGTCGCGCCACATGCCAGGTCCGGCAGCCGTCGGCCCTGCCCCCACCTTCCGCCTGCTCTCCAAATCCGGCACAGGGCCGGGTGCAGAAGAACAGGCCCGCAATCCACGCGCCCGGTCCGCCCGGCTGCGTACCGCCATCCGTACCGAGGCACCGGCCTGGGCACAGGGAGAAGCCGCATGATCGGGAAGTCCACCATCGTCTGGATCGCCGTTTCCTGTGCCGCCAGCGGCATCCTGTACCAGACCAGCTATAAGGCGCAGGAGCAGGAGCGGGAGTTGAACCGCCTGAACCGCGCCATCGTGGCGGAGCAGGAGGCCATCCAGGTCCTGAAGGCCGAATGGGCCTATC
>JAEMSB010000508.1:1552-3470 GCA_016463045.1 Niveispirillum sp. | reverse complement strand
GCTTGATCAGGTCGTGCTTGACCGGCTGGGCACCCTCGCCCGTGCCGTCATCTTCTTTCTGCGGGATGTACTTGTACTCGACGGTGCCATAGGAAAGCGTGATCGTCTCCGTCGGGATATCGCCGGTACCGCCGCCGATGGAGATGTTGGAGACGATGATCTTCTCCATCGTGATCACCAGATATTCCACCGGCTTGTTATCGCCGTTGGAACGGTAGGCGGAGAAGACGCCCTTCTGAATGTGCTTGCCGCTCCAGCACATTTTCAGCAGGTCGTCGGTCGATGCGTCGATGTACTTGGTGAAGGAAAAATCGGAGTGGTTCGCCTGCTCCACCGTGCCACCGCCCGCGCTGCTGCGGGTGGGGGAGGTGGGCTGGTTGAAGGAATGGCTCCAGGACAGGACCTGGATTTCTTCCTTGTGGGAACTGTCGGTCGACTCACCCTTGATATCCGGGGTGGTCAACTTCAGGAACATATTGCCGGCCATGGCCGCTCTCCATCTCGATATCTGTTCGGTCTGGGACTATCGCAAAGAACACCCCACCCCGGAGCCATGCCGGGGTGGGGGCGCACGGATCAGAAGGCAGCCGGCGCCGGCAGTTCGGCGACGAGGCGGATGGAGGCGGTCAGTTCCTCCAGTTGGAAATGCGGCCGCAGGAACACGGTGGCGCGGTAGGCACCGGGCTTGCCCGGCACGTCGAACACATCGACGCGGGCTTCACGCAGCGGATACTTGGCCTTCAGTTCCTGGCCGGCATCGTCCTTGCCCAGCACGTAATCCATGATCCAGGTGTTCAGGAAGGTCTGAACATTGTCCTTGGTCATGAAGCTGCCGACCTTGTCGCGCATGATGACCTTGATGTAATGCGCGAAACGCGAGGCGTTCAGCACATAGGGCAGCATGGCGGAGATACGGGCATTGGCATTGGCCGCGTCTGTATTGTACTGGCGCGGCTTGTTGGCCGTCTGACCGCCGAAGAAGGCGGCATAGTCGGTGCCCTTGCAATGGACCAGCGAGATGAAGCCGAGATCGTTCAGCTCCTTCTCGCGGCGGTCGGTGATGGCGATCTCCGTCGGGCATTTCAGCGCGACATCGCCCTCATCCGTGCGGAAGGTGTGGGCCGGCAGGCCTTCGACCTTGCCGCCGCCCTCGACGCCACGGATGGCGGCGGTCCAGCCATGCTTGGCAAAGGCGTCGGTGACGCGCTGGGTCAGGACATAGGCGGCATTGCCCCACAGATACTTCTTGTGGTCACGACCGTCCGTGTCCTCCACGAAGTTCACGCCCTCCACCGGCTTGGTATCGGGACCATAGGGCAGGCGCAGCAGCACATGCGGCAGCACCAGGCTGACATAGCGGCTGTCCTCGCTGTTGCGGAAGGACCGCCACTTCACCAGTTCCATGCTCTCGAAGATCTTGGACAGATCGCGCGGCACGCCCAGCTCGGTGAAGCTGTCCATGTCAAACAGGCGCGGGCTGGCGGCGGAGATGAACGGCGCATGCGCGGCAGCAGCGACGTTCGACACCAGTTCCAGCAGCTTCACATCGTTGGGATGGCGGCCGAACTCGTAATCGCCCATCAGCATGCTGTAGGGGTTGCCGCCGAAGGTGCCGTATTCTTCCTCGTACACCTTCTTGAACAGCGCCGACTGGTCGAACTCGACGGCCTTTTCCAGGTCCTTCAGCAGCTCTTCCTTGGAGATGTTCAGGATGCGCAGCTTCAGGGTCGTGCTGGTCTCGGTATTGAAAACCAGGAAGGACAGGCCGCGCCAGGTGGCTTCCAGTTTCTGCAGGTCGGGATCGTGCAGGATCTCGTTCAGCTGGGCCGACAGCAGATCGTCGATCTCGGCGATCTTGTCATTGATCAGGGCCACGACGTCGATGCCGACAGTGCCACCCTCTTCGGCCAGCACGGAA
>JAEMSB010000508.1:0-1542 GCA_016463045.1 Niveispirillum sp. | reverse complement strand
GCAACCAGATCGCGGGCAAATTCCTTCTGGCTGTCATCACGCGCCAGCTTGCCCTCGACAATGATCTTGTCAAGCAATGTAGTATCGGGCATCGCAAAGCCTCCATCGGCTTGGCCGGCACGCCTTCATGGGCGCCGGCCCGGAATGGTTTCAAGCGGGTGCGGGCGCTCAGGCCTGCGGTTGCAGCAGCTTCTTCAGCTCGGCCTGTTCTTCCGTGCTCTTCACGACGGAGGAGAGCAGGGCATCCAGGCTGTCATTGCCGTCCAACTTGGTCAGCAGGTCGCGCAGACGCTTGCGGGCATCCAGCAGCTTCTTCAACTGCGGCACGCGTTCCATGATCTCGACCGGCTCGAAATCATCCATGTGCTTGAAGGAAAGCTCGACGCCCAGCTGCTCGTCGCTGTCCTTCACCAGCCGGTTCGCCACGCGCAGGGTGACGCGCGGGGTAGCGGCGGAAAGCACTTCGTTGAAATTGTCGCGGTCGATTTCCACGAACTTGCGGTCCTTGACCGGGGCCAGGGCCTCGGCGGGCTTGCCCGACAGATCGGCCATGACGCCGACGATGAAGGGCAGTTCGCGCTTTTCAACCGCGCCACCGGTTTCCACGTCATAGGTGATCTGGACCCGCGGCGGGCGGACCCGGCTCAGCTTGTGCTGTGTACTATCAGCCATCGTGTACCCCCTTTTGCAGCCGGCGCCCGGTTACGTGATCGGTCCGCCGCGTCAGTCAGTTGGAAGAGATATCAACAATCACGCTCACTCGGGACTCAATTAAAGCGATTTTGATCGAGAAAACTATTCGACCAATGAGACCCCTTGGTTCTATCCGGTATCACCCGGCGCCCCCACCAGTTCAAAGATGGCGGCGACGTCCTTCCGGCCCCGGCTCAACTCCCCCAGCAGCACGGGCAGTGGCAGATCGCGCCACTGCACGATGCGGTGCAGGATGTAGGGCGTGGGGCTGTGGGGTTCTGTCCTGGCCAGAAAATCAGCGATTTCGGCCAGTTGGCGATAGGCGTCGCGGCGCGATGCGATGGGACCGGCGGCGGAGAGGGGATGGCCGCCACCAACGGGCGCCTCCTCCTCCAGTTCCAGCACGGTCTCCTCCGCCTCGGGCGGCGCCTGTTCCTCATCAATCATTGCTGGATCCTCCCCGCGTTCGCGCAGGATGGTCTGGGCCCATTGCGTCATGTCGCCCAGGCGTTGCACCAGTTCGCTCATGGACGGGGCATCACCGTTCAGTTCCGTGTCCAGGGCGGCCCGCAACCCCTCCAACGCCGCCGCCGCCGAACGCAGCGAGATGTAGAGATCGCGGTAGAAGGGTGTGCCCGTGCCCCGGACCGTGGCGTTGAACAGCTGCAAGGTGACGGGGGCGGCACCTGATCGGCGGCCATTGCCCTCATTCCCGCCACCCATGGCCTGCAGGCGCTGGCTGTTCAGGAAGTCGCCGAAGGTCAGGCCCGCCTCGCGGTCGGCGGGCGGGTTGGTGACGGCCAGTGTCAGGACCATCACCACCAGCCGGTTGTTCAGCCATTCGAACAC
>JAEMSB010000507.1:1949-3475 GCA_016463045.1 Niveispirillum sp. | reverse complement strand
CCCCTTTAGCTCTCCATACGGTACCGTATGGATGGCCCCTACCCTTGCGTTTGTCAATACGCCACCGTATGGAATGAGTATGAACAATCGACTTGCTCGCGAAGACTGGATCACTGAAGGCCTGCGCCTGCTGCGTGAGGCGGGGGTAGAGGCCGTGCGGGTGGAACCCTTGGCCAAACGGCTGGGCGTCACCAAGGGTAGTTTCTATTGGCATTTTAGCGACCGGCCGGCCCTGCTGTCGGCGCTATGCGATGCCTGGCGGGAACGCTCCACCGTGGGTGTGGCGGCACGGGTGGAGGCAGAGGGGGGCACACCGCGTGATCGGCTGGAACGGCTGTTCCGGCTGACCGCGTCGGCGGATGGGCGTCTGGAACGGGCCATGCGCGCCTGGGCGGCCCATGATCCAGCGGCGCAGGCCGTGGTCGCCGGCGTCGATGAACGCCGTATCGCCTATCTGTTGGCCCGCTTTATGGAAATCGGTTGCGATGCCGACACGGCGCTGGCCCGCGCCCGCTTCGGCTATCTGGCCCTGATCGGGCAGTTCACCCGGCAGGAGGCGGACAGCAACGGCAACTGGCTGTCCGACAGCCTGGATCGCATGCTGCCTTTGCTGCTGACCTGACCATCACGCCGGCCCCTGATCGGGCTCGGCCTTTTTTTCATCACCATCCAGGAACAGCAGGAAAACCACGAGCCCCGCCGCCACCGCCAGGAACGCCGCCGGTGCACGCGCCAGCAGCGGCAGCAGCACTGACGCCCCCAGGCGCAGGGCGTTGGCCAGCATGTCCTGTTCCCGCTCCTTCTCCCGCCGCTGCTGTTCCACGCGGCGCCAATGGGTCATCAGACCCAGGATAACGGGTATGGGCAGCAGCACGGCAACGGCCACCGCCAGTAAGGCGGGGCCGGTGCCGATCAGGGTGCCAAGCCAGACGATTGCCCCGGCCACGGCCAGCGCGAAACCGATGATGCCCAGCAGGGCCATGACGGCATAGAGAATACCGTCACGCCCGACCTGCCGGGCGGTATCACCAATCTCCCGCGACAGAAGCGGCATCAGCAGCGGGATGAACCGTTCCAGCATGACAGGTGCGCTGCTTAACGGCGGCAGAGCAGGGCCAGCGCGAAGCCGGCGGCCACGGCGATGCCCACAGACTGCACCGGGCGGTCACGCACATGCGCTTCCATCTTGCCTTCCAGGCCCTTCAGCTCTTCCCGCAGGTTCTTGATGGCGGTGACAGAGGCATCCTTGACGTCGGAGGCCATCTCGCCAACCCGCGCCTTGTAGCCGTCGGCCTTGTTGGACCCGGCCGCCGCCACGGTGGAGGCCAGTGCCGCCAGGTCGGCGCGCAGTTGCTTCAGCTGCGCCTCGATATCCGTGTCCACGTTATCGGCGGTGTCCTTAACGGAAGCCATTTGTTACTCCTTCCACATGAGATCGTTGCACCCTTCCCTAACGCCGCAACTCGGGAAAGGTTCCAACCCTTTGTAGAAAAAGTTTCAGCCACAGGCCCCCTGTTCGACGGGTT
>JAEMSB010000507.1:0-1939 GCA_016463045.1 Niveispirillum sp. | reverse complement strand
CCGAACCCACCAACCCGGTGGAGGCCCAGCCATAACCGCCGGCAATGGCCAGCCCGCCCAGCCAGGGGCCCAGCGCATTGGCGAAATTGAAGGCACTGTGGTTCAGGGCGGCGGCCAACGTCTGCGCATCGCGCGCCACATCCATCAGGCGGGTCTGCAAACCCGTACCCAGGCCACCGCCGCAACCGATCATGAAGATCGTGACCATCACCGACCACAGATCATGGACGGCAAAGGTGAACAAGGCCAGCGACCCCGCACTCCACAGCAGAATGCCGCCCACCGACGGCATCAGGGCGCGGTCGGCGGCCCAGGCACCAGCCAGATTGCCCACCGTCAAACCAACGCCGAAGACGGCCAGCGCCAGCGGCACGGTGGCAGGTGCAACGCCCGTCACCTCCATCATGGTGGAGGCAAGGTAGGTATAGACGCAGAACATGCCGCCGAACCCGATGGCCCCGATGCCCAGCGTCAGCCAGACCTGACGCTGGCCCAGCGCGCTCAGTTCCCGCAAGGGGCTGGCCCCCGGCAGGGGCCGGTCCTTCGGTGCGTACAGGGTTAGCAGCGTGACCGTGGTAACGCCCAACGCCCCCACCAGAGCAAAGCCCCAGCGCCAGCCCACCATCTGTCCGATCCCATTGGCCAGTGGCACGCCGATGATGGTCGCAATGGTCAGGCCCAGCATGACACGCGCCACCGCCTGCGCCCGTCGGTTGACAGGCACAAGCCCGGAGGCGACCAGGGCCGCGACCCCGAAATAGGCCCCATGCGGCAGACCGGACAGGAACCGGAAGGCCAGCATCGCCTCATAGGTCGGGGCCAGTGCCGAGGCCGTATTGGCCAGCGCGAACACCACCATTAGCGCAATCAGCAGGGTGCGCCGTGACAGTTTCGCCGCCAGCACGGCAATCACCGGCGCACCGACCACCACGCCCAGGGCATAGGCGCTGATGACATGGCCCGCCGTCGGCTCATCAATCCCCAGATCGGGGGCGAAGAAAGGCAGAAGGCTCATCACCGCGAATTCGGTGGTGCCAATGGCAAACCCACCCATGGCGAGTGCGAACAGCACAAGACCGGGACGGACAGGGGCGGCGGACATGGATCTCTCTTCCGGGCTGCGGACCGGCGCACCGCGCCGCACAATCGGCCCTTATGTGATCATCCAAGGGCATAGGTGACAACTTTGCCCCACGCGACCGCAGCGCAGCATAAATTGCATGGCTTACGGAATTATTGGCTTGCGTCGCGATATCGCCGGGCATAATCGCGCGGCGGGCAGCCCAGCACCCGCTTGAACGCCGTGCTGAAGGCGCTTTCCGACTGGTATCCGACCGACAGGGCGATGGCGGACACGCTTTCCCGCCCCGACAGCAACCGGTCACCGGCCAGCAGCATGCGCCAGCGCGTGACATATTCCAGGGGGGCATCGCCCACCATCTGCTTGAACCGCTCCGCGAAGCTGGATCGCGACATGCCGACATGCCGCGCCAGTTCCTGCAAGGTCCAGGGATGGGCCGGTTCGGCATGGATGGCGGCGATGGCCGCACCGATTTGCCGGTCGGACAGGGCGAACAGCCATCCCGCCCGGTTGCCATGCGGGCCATTGTCCAGATGCAGACGCAGGGCCTGAACCAGCATCATATGCGCCAGATGCCGCAGCACCAGAAAGGCCCCGGGCCGATCCTCCCGCAGTTCCAGCATCATCCGTTCCATGGCCCAGCGCAGGCCGGACCGGTCCCCGACATCGCGCAAATGCACCAGCGGCGGCAGCAGCGACAGCAGCAGCCCCGCATGCCGCCCCTCCAGCGCGAAACGGCTGCTGACGCAGAAGAAATCATCGCCAACCCCAATCTGCGCCACCCCACCCCGGCGCGCCGTGGCAAACACTTCATGCGCCGGTCGTGGCATCACATCGGGTCCGCTGGCCATGCGAAAG
>JAEMSB010000506.1 GCA_016463045.1 Niveispirillum sp. | reverse complement strand
GCTGCCCATACCGAACACCAGATTGGTGGCCGTCTTCTTCAAGGCGCAGCCGTCAAAGGCGGCCAGCGCCTCCTTCAGCTCATCCAGGGTCTGCGCTGCCGACGCCGCCAGACGGGCCGACTGCCCGGCCTCTGCCGCGCCCAACGGGCCGGGATCGGCGGGGCGCGCCATGGGCGGCGGCACATTTTGTCGCGGGGCCGGTTGGGGCGCTGCGGCCCCTGCTGCGGGCCGTGCCGGGGCAGGTGACGCTACGGCACTTTGGGTGCGCGCACGCGGTGACAGGGCCGACCAATCGGTCGGCTCCTCCCCGATCACCTCATCAACCCCGCAATCCAACAGGAACCGCAGGGCGGAGACGGATTCGACGACGCCAATCATGGTTTGACCCTACCACCGGCCTATGCTGTCTTAACAGCGTCGTAGAGGATCGGCCCCGCTGGACGGGCCGGCAGCGGCGCGGCGACTGGATTATACGGGCCTGCAAAAAAGGCACGAACGGTCGAAAGGCGCGCTGAAAACAAGCGGTGGGATGGGTATGGAACGCGAATCGATGGAATATGATGTCGTGATCGTCGGCGCAGGCCCTTCGGGCCTGTCAGCGGCGATCCGGCTGAAACAACTGGCGGCGGAAAAGGGCCAGGAGGTGAGCGTCTGCGTGCTGGAAAAGGGCTCGGAAGTGGGTGCCCACATCCTGTCGGGCAATGTCATCGACCCGCGCGCCCTGAACGAGCTGATCCCCGACTGGAAGGAAAAGGGCGCGCCGCTGAACACACCCGTCACCGACGACCGGTTCTATATCCTGTCGGACAAGGGCGGCATCCGCGTGCCGAACTTCCTGCTGCCGCCGCTGATGCACAATGACGGCAACTACGCCATCAGCCTGGGCAATCTCTGCCGCTGGCTGGCCGGGCAGGCCGAAGAACTGGGTGTCGAGATTTATCCCGGCTTCGCCGCCGCCGAGGTGTTGTTCCATGAGGATGGCAGCGTGAAGGGTGTCGCCACGGGCGACATGGGCATCGGCAAGGATGGAGAGCCGACGCATAACTTCACCCCCGGCATGGAACTGCACGGCAAATACACCTTCTTTGCCGAAGGGGTGCGCGGTAACCTGTCCAAGCAGTTGATGGAAAAGTTCGACCTGCGGTCGGACTGCGATGTGCAGAAATACGGCATCGGCATCAAGGAACTGTGGCAGATCGACCCCGAAAAGCATCAACAGGGTCTGGTCATCCACACCCAGGGCTGGCCGTTGGACAGCAGCACGGCGGGCGGTTCCTGGATGTACCATCTGGAAGACAACCAGGTTTCCATCGGCTTCGTCGTGAACCTGGATTACGCCAACCCGCATCTGTCGCCGTTTGAGGAATTCCAGCGCTTCAAGCAGCACCCGTTCGTGCGCAAGTATCTGGAGGGGGGCAAGCGCCTGTCCTATGGCGCCCGCGCCATCAATGAGGGCGGGTTGCAGTCAGTGCCCAAGCTGACCTTCCCCGGCGGCGCCCTGATCGGCTGCTCCGCCGGTTTCGTGAACGTGCCCCGCATCAAGGGCACCCACAATGCCATGAAGACCGGCATGCTGGCCGCCGAGGCCGCCTTTGACAAGCTGGCGGGTGGTATCGGCAATGGCGACACCCTCTCCGCCTATGAGGCGTCGTGGAAGGACAGCTGGGTGCATGAGGACCTGTTCAAGGTCCGCAATGTCAAGCCGGGGCTTAAGGCAGGATTGCTGCTGGGCAATATCCATGGCGGCATTCAGATGTGGGCACATGATCTGGGTCTTGGCAAGTTCCTGCCCTACACCCTGCACCACACCAAGGCAGATCATGAAAGCCTGACACCGGCTAACATGGCCAAGAAGATCAAGTATCCCAAGCCCGATGGGGTGATCAGCTTCGACCGCCTGTCCTCGGTGTTCATCTCCAACACCAACCACGAGGAAAACCAGCCGGCACACTTGAAGCTGAAGGACCCGTCGATCCCGATTGAGCATAACCTGCCCAATTACGACGAGCCGGCCCAGCGCTACTGCCCCGCCGGCGTGTATGAGGTGGTGCGCGACGACAACGGCCAGCATCCGCGCTTCGTGATCAATGCGCAGAACTGCGTTCATTGCAAAACCTGCGACATCAAGGACCCGCTCCAGAACATCACCTGGACCGTGCCGGAAGGCGGCGGGGGGCCGAACTACCCGAATATGTGACGGGTAAAAAAGCCCCGGTGCCGTTGTCAGCACCGGGGCTTTTCATTTCAGCGGTTATCCAGCTGCGACCTGACCGCCGCCAGACCGTCGCGGGTAATGCGGTATGGCCCGCCATCGCGCGATGCGATCAGGCGGCGGGACTTGAGCTTGCGGAACACCGGCAGGGTGCAATCCACCAGCAGCCAGCCATCGCGCGTCAGGCATTCCACGGCCTTCACATCGCGATAATCGGCCTCATTACGGATCAGGTTGATGCGGCCACCCTGGGCCAGCGCGTGCAGCGTCCGCTGCTCCGGCTTTGAGATATTCATGATGGGGATGTCGTCGTCCGTTCAGCATAGGGGCTGGCGCAGCCATGCGCGACCACCGGCAAACCGCGGGGCAGGGCATGGACTTACGCGAAAACTGACCGGCCAACAGCGGCGGGTCAGCGGATGACAACAATCCCGAACATCAAAGCTCCTATTGAAGCGGATATCGGAATATATCCGCTTACGGATAGATAATCAAGTCCCCAGCATCCCCAACGGCAGCACCCGCACCGGCTCCCCCGGACGCACCGCCGTCACCTCTTCCCCCAACTCCGCCAGCGCATCGGCGCGGGTCAGGTGGCCCAGCATGGCGGCCCCTTCCGCCGGGCCGGCATGGGCCACACCGTCCGGCCCGATGCTGACGCGCAGATATTCCCGCCGCCCCACCTTCTTGGCATGCGCAAACCCGGCGGGTGCGGTCAGCAGTGGCAGGGGCGTGGGTATCGCCCCCGACAGACGGTCGATCAGGGGCCGGACCAGAACCAGAAAACTGACCAGCATCGCCACCGGATTGCCGGGCAGGCCCGCGAAGGCTGTGCCCCCGACATGGCCCAGCGCCAGCGGCTTGCCGGGTTTCAGGGCTAGCTTCCACAGGTCCAGCCCGCCCAGCGCCGTCACAGCCGCCTTCACATGATCGGCATCCCCCGCCGATACCCCGCCAGAGGTGAGGATCAGATCATGATCCGGGGCCGCATCCGCCAATGCCGCCCGGATCGTCCCCTGATCATCGCGCAGAATGCCCAGATCGGTGACCGCGCAACCCATCTGCGACAGCAGCGCCGACAGCAGGGGCCGGTTGGCATCATAAATCCCACCAGGGGCCAGCGTCCGACCCGGTGCCGTCACCTCATCCCCCGTGGAAAACAGCGCCACGCGTAGGGGCCGGCGTACGGTCAGAACCTCCCGCCCCAGCGCCGCCGCCAGCCCGATATCGACCGCGCGTAACCGCCGCCCTGCCGGCAAAGCCACC
>JAEMSB010000505.1 GCA_016463045.1 Niveispirillum sp. | reverse complement strand
CCCCTGGGTGTGCTGTGTACCGCCGTGGCAGGGTTTGTCGCGGCGCAGGAGGGGATCGGGCAGGATAAACGCAACGCGGAGCGCTATGGCCGGACCTGGAAGTTCCTCAGCAAGATTGCCGAGGAAGAGGACGCGGTTCGGGAGAAGGTGAAGGTCGGCGACAAGACAGCCCTGGTCACCTGGGTGGATCGGCTGCATGAGCATCTGTCGCTTGAGCACCGCGAATGGCGGGCGCAGGGCGACAGTGTGGAGGCGGTGTTGGCGGAGAAGCCGAAGGGTCAGGCCCCCACCCAACCCGGTGGGCAGGGGTGAGGGGTGCTGTCCCCTTACCCCCTCCCGTCATCCCGGCATCGGTTGGGACCCAGGATCACAGGCCCGACCTGTCAACATGCTTATCCGCGGGGCCAAACCCTGCCGTGGGGCTCGTGGCCCCTGGGTCCCGGCTTTCGCCGGGATGACGGGGGTAGGGGACGACGGTAGGGGATGACGGTAATCCGGGGCAACAGTTGGGGCAGGCTCACCCCAAAATCCCCGGCAGGTTCAGGCCCTTTTCCCGGGCGCAGTCCTTGGCGATGTCGTAGCCCGCGTCGGCGTGGCGCATGACGCCGGTGGCGGGGTCGTTCCAGAGGACGCGGCCCAGGCGGCGGGCGGCGGCTTCGGTGCCGTCGGCGACGATGACGACGCCGCTATGCTGGGAGAAGCCCATGCCGACACCGCCGCCATGATGCAGCGATACCCAGGTGGCGCCCGAGGCGGTGTTGAGCAGGGCGTTCAGCAGGGGCCAGTCGGAGACGGCGTCGGAACCGTCGAGCATGGCCTCTGTCTCGCGGTTGGGGGAGGCGACAGAGCCGCTGTCCAGATGGTCGCGGCCAATGACCACGGGGGCCTTCAACTCGCCCTTGGCCACCATCTCGTTAAAGGCCAGTGCCAGGCGGTGGCGGTCGCCCAGGCCGACCCAGCAGATGCGGGCGGGCAGGCCCTGGAACTTGATCTTTTCCCGCGCCATGTCCAGCCAGTTATGCAGGTGGGCGTTGTCGGGCAGCAGTTCCTTCACCTTGGCGTCGGTCTTGTAGATATCCTCGGGATCGCCCGACAGGGCCGCCCAGCGGAAGGGACCGATGCCGCGACAGAATAACGGGCGGATATAGGCGGGCACGAAGCCCGGGAAGGCGAAGGCGTCGGCCACCCCTTCCTCCAGCGCCATCTGACGGATATTGTTGCCGTAATCCAGCGTGGGCACGCCCGCCTTCCAGAAATCCAGCATGGCGCGGACCTGCACGGCCATGGAGGCGCGGGATGCCTTCTCCACGCTCTTGGGGTCGTCTTCGCGGGCCTTCAGCCATTGATCGAGCGTCCAGCCGGCGGGCAGGTAGCCGTTGATCGGGTCATGGGCGCTGGTCTGGTCGGTGACGGCATCGGGGCGCACGCCACGGCGGTACAGTTCGGGGAAGACATCCGCCGCATTGCCCAGCAGGCCGACCGAGACGGGCTTTTTGGCCTTGCAGCTTTCATCGATGATGGCCAAGGCCTCATCCAGGCTGTCGGTGGCGCGGTCCAGGTAACCGGTGCGCAGGCGCATGTCGATGCGCGACGGTTGGCATTCCACGGCCAGACAGGAGGCACCGGCCATGACCGCGGCCAGCGGCTGTGCCCCGCCCATGCCGCCCAGACCGCCGGTCAGGATCCAGCGGCCCGCCAGGCTGCCGCCATAATGCCGGCGGCCCACCTCCACAAAGGTTTCATAGGTGCCCTGGACGATGCCTTGCGTGCCGATATAGATCCAGCTGCCCGCCGTCATCTGGCCGTACATCATCAGGCCCTTGGCATCCAACTCATGGAACTTGTCCCAAGTGGCCCAATGGGGGACGAGATTGGAATTGGCGATCAGGACGCGCGGTGCGTCGGCATGGGTGCGGAACACGCCGACCGGCTTTCCCGACTGCACCAGCAGGGTCTGGTCATCCTCCAGTTCGCGCAGCGCCGCGACGATGCGGTCGAAGCTGGCCCAGTCGCGCGCGGCGCGGCCAATGCCGCCATAAACCACCAGTTCCTCGGGCCGCTCGGCCACGTCGGGGTCAAGGTTGTTCATCAGCATGCGCAAGGCGGCTTCCGTCAACCAGGACTTGGCGGTGCGGTCGGTGCCGTGGGGGGCGCGGATCAGGCGGGTATTGTCGATGCGAGACATGTTTTCCCTCGGTTACTTGGGGTCCGTCGCCCAGCCGATGCAGGCGGTCAGGATGGTGCGCAGGGCCTTTTCCATAGGTGCGGCATAGGCCGTGTCATAGGCGGGGGGCCAATTGTCGGGCGCGGGATCGTCGTCTGGTTCCAGCAGATAGCCGCGTGTCGCCAGCTCCATCTGCACCGCATGCACGCCCTTGGCGGGTTGTCCGTAATGGCGGGTGATATAGCCGCCCTTGAAGCGGCCATTGGTGACGCGGGTGAACTGTGTGGCGTCACACGCCGCCTCAATCACGCGGGTCAGGCCGGGATCGCAGCTTTTGCCCTCAAACGTGCCGATATTGAAATGCGGCAGCAGCCCGTCGAACAGGCGCGGCACCCAGGACCGGATCGAGTGGCAATCGTACAGCACGACGCGCGGATGCATGCGGCGCAGGCGTAGGATTTCGGCCATCAAGGCGGCGTGATAGGGGGCGTGGAACAGTTCGCGCCGGCGCAACACCTCCATCGCGTCGGGTTCCTGGCCGGGATTATAGAGCGGTTCGCCGTCAAACGTGGTGAGCGGACAGAGGTCGGTCGTGGCCTGTCCGGGATAGAGCGAGGCGCCGTCGGGCGGGCGATTCACGTCGATCATGGTGCGCGACAGGCTGGTCTGCACGATGGTGGCGCCCAGGTCGCGGGCGAAAAAATAGAGCTGCCCCACCCACCAGTCGGCATCCTTGCGCGCCCGCCAGGGATCGGCCAGCGTATCCTCCAACGCCCACTCAATCTCCGTTCCGGCGTGCGGGATGGAGAGGATCAGGGGGGCGGTGCCCTGGTGGATGATCAGCCAGTCCTGGTCCATGGTTGGATTCTCCTGTTCCAGGGCGGGTTATCTTTGCCTTGGGATCGGTTGTTCCCTCACCCTCCCGAACGCGTCAGCGTTTGGGAGGGTGAGGGGGCATCCGTTCTCACACCCCCGGCAGTTCCACACCGCCCGCCGTCACCGTCTTGATCAGGGCACCGGAGCGGACCAGGGTCAAGGCGGCGTCGATGTCGGCGTGGAAATAGCGGTCGTCGGTGAGCGTGGGGACCACATTGCGCAGGGTGGCGCGCAGGGATTCCAGAACGGTCGAACTGGTCAGGGGTGCATGGAAGTCGCAGCCCTGGGCCGCCGACAGATACTCGATGGCGATAACGCTGTCGGCATTTTCCACCATGGACAGCAGGCGGCGGGCGCCGTGGGCGGCCATGGAGACATGGTCTTCCTGATTGGCGGAGGTGGGGATGCTGTCCACGCTGGCCGGATAGGCGCGCTGCTTGTTCTCC
>JAEMSB010000067.1:12501-12976 GCA_016463045.1 Niveispirillum sp. | reverse complement strand
CCCACGATCTCCGGCGTGATTTCCTGGACGATGGGGATGTGTTTCGCGTCCGGGTCCTTGCGCGGATCGGCCGTGTACAGCCCGTCAATGTCGGAGAGCAGGATCAATGTGTCGGCGCTGATCATCTGCGCCACGCGGGCGGCTAGCCGGTCATTGTCGCCAAAGCGGATTTCGGCGGTGGCCACGGTATCATTCTCATTGATGACCGGTACGGCACCCAGTTTCAGCAGGGTTTCGATGGTCGCGCGGCCATTCAGGTGACGGCGACGATCCTCGGTATCGTCCAGGGTCAGCAGCACCTGCGCCACCGTGATCTTGTGCCGGGCCAGCGTCTCCTGATAGGCGTGCGCCAGGCGAATTTGCCCCGTGGCGGCGGCGGCCTGTTTTTCCTCCAGCCGCAGGGGGCGGCCCACCAGACCCAGATGCTCCCGCCCACAGGCAACGGCACCAGAGGTGACGATCACCACCTCCACCC
>JAEMSB010000067.1:2126-12491 GCA_016463045.1 Niveispirillum sp. | reverse complement strand
CCACGGTATCCAGCCATTCGGTGCGGATTTTGTGGGTGGCGGCATCGACCATCAGGGCCGAGCCGATCTTCACGATCAGCCGCCGCGCCGAACCCAGATCCTGCGAACCCGCCAACAACGCACCCATGGCAATCATCCCGCCCCAAGAAACCTGCCTCGCTTATGCTTTTCGGCAAGCATCGGGGTCAATGCACGAAGGAATATTGCCGGTATGCTTTGGCGGCGGGATGCTTCCACCCTACCGCTTGAACCGGTAACTGACCTCCACGATCCCGTGATCGTCGGGGCTGTCATGGAAGGTAAAGCCCAGATCACGGCACAGGCCCAGCATGCCGGCATTTTCGCGTAAGACCTCGCCAAACACCTCCTGGATGCCGCGGCTGTCGGCATAGGCCAGGATGGCCTTCATCAGGCGGGAGCCCAGACCCTTGCCTTTCATGTCGGACCGGACCAGCACGGCATATTCGGCCCGCTCATTGTCCGGGTCGGCGGTGATGCGGACCACGCCGAAGATGGGGCCGGGCTTGTCCGGGTCACTCAAATCCTGCGGGATGGCGACCAGGGCCATTTCGCGGTCATAGTCGATCTGGGTCAGGCGGGCCGCCATCTGATGCGACAGGCGGCGCATGGGGGCGAAGAAGCGCAGACGCATATCCTCCACGCTGGTGGCCGCGATCATGTCATGGATCGCCGGCTCATCCTCCGGCCTTATGGGCCGGACCCGGAATTCGCGGCCTGACCGCAAGGTCAGCGTATGTTCCAGCTTCTTGGGATATGCACGGATGGCCAGCCGTTTCAGCGACCGCTCGGTCAGCGGCTTCACCTTGATGCGGGCATCCAGCGCCAACACACCCGCCTCATCGGCATAGAGCGGGTTGATATCCAGCTCCGCGATTTCCGGGAAATCGGTGATCAGCTGGCTGACCTTGGTCATGGTCAGGGCCACGGCGTCCAGATCGGCCCGCGCCATGTGGCGGAAGCCCTGCAACAGCTTATAGATACGGGTGCGGGCCATGGCGTCGCGCGCCAGGTTCAGGTTCAAGGGCGCCAGGGCCAGAGCCTTGTCGTCCAGCACCTCGACCGCCACGCCACCGGCCCCGAACAGGATGACGGGGCCAAACAGCGGATCATCCACCATGCCCAGGATCAGTTCCTGCGCACCGGGCCGATGCGCCATCTCCTGCACCGTGAAACCTTCAATCCGGGCGTCGGGCATGGCGGTGCGGATACGTTCCAGCATCGCCTCGGCCTCCGCCCAGACCTGCGTCGGCAGCAGGTTGAGCGAAACACCTCCCAGGTCGGATTTATGCGTGATGTCGGGCGACAGGATTTTCAGCGCGGTGCGCCCGCCCAGCCGCTTGGCCGCCCGTTCCGCCTCTGCCGGGGTGGCGGCGGTGACGGTCTGGACGCAAGGAATGCCATAGGCGCGCAGGACCTCCTTCGCCTCAAACTCCGACAGCCAGCCGCGCCCGTCGGCCAGCGCGGTGTCGATGACGGGGCGCACCGCCCCCATATCCACATCGAACTGTTCCGGCGCGCTGACCGGGGTTTCCATCAACAGTTCCTGATTGCGGCGATACTGCACCAGATGCAGGAAGGCGCGGATGGCCTGGTTCGGCGTCTGGTAATGCGGGATGCGGGCATGGTCCAGCAGCCGGCGCGACGGGGCCGCCTGCTGTTCGCCCAGCCAGCAGCCCAGCACCGGCAGGCGGCGGCCACCGCCGGCCCGGCTGTTCTGTTCCCGCACGATATCGGCCACGGCCTGGGCCGCATCGGCCCCGTCGGCGACCGCCGTGGGGCAGTTCATGACCAGGACGGCGTCGATATTCTTGTCTGCCATCACGATTTTCAGGGCGTCGGCATAGCGCCTGCCATCCGCGTCGCCGATAATGTCCACGGGATTGCCATGGCTCCAGGTCGGCGGCAGCACCTTGTCCAACTGCGCCAGGGTGTCCGGCGACAATTGCGCCAGCCGCCCGCCGCCGGCGATCAGGGTATCGGTGGCCAGCACACCCACTCCACCCCCATTGGTGAGAATGGCCAGCCGGTCGCCGCCGATCTGCACGCCGGTGGCCAGCGTTTCCACCGCCGCGAACAGTTCGTCCAACTCACCCACGCGCAGCATGCCGGCACGGCGGAAGGCGGCGTCATAGACGGCGTCCGCCCCGGCCAGGGCGCCGGTATGCGAACTGGCGGCGCGCGACCCTTCCTCGCTGCGGCCCGCCTTGATGACGATCACGGGCTTGGCGCGCGCGGCGGTGCGGGCCGCCGACATGAATTTACGCGCAGAGGTGATGGCCTCCACATAAAGCAGGATGGCCCGCACCGACCCGTCCTGCGCCAGATAATCCAGCATGTCGCCGAAATCGACATCGGCCTTGGACCCCAGCGAGATCAGGTGGGAAAAGCCAATGCCGCGCGGTGTGGCCCAATCGACAATGGAAGTGACCACCGCCCCTGACTGCGCCACCAGAGCGATGTCGCCCTTCAGCGGCGGCACATGACAGAAGCTGGCATTCAGCCCCTGGCCCGGCACCATGATGCCCAGGCAGTTCGGCCCGATGATGCGCAGAAGATGCGGGCGGGCAGCGTCCAGCACCGCCTGCTGAAGCTTCCGTCCCTCCTCCCCCATCTCCGCGAACCCGGCGGTGATGATCACGGCGGCCTTGGTGCCGCGCGCGCCCAGTTCGGCGATCAGGCCCGGCACAGTGGCGGGCGGGGTGGCGATAACGGCCAGTTCCGGGGTGATGGGCAGATCGGAGACCGACGGATAGGCCAGCACCCCCTCAATCGAGCGTTCGCGCGGATTGACGGGCATGATCGGCCCGTCGAACCCGGCATTGAACAGGTTGCGGGCCACCACCTTGCCCACCGATTTGTCCCGCCGGCTGGCCCCGATCAGGGCGACGGAGGCAGGCTTGAACAGGCTGTTCAGGTTACGGATGGTCATGGTGGCTCCTGGTATCCGGGATCACGCTGCCGTGCAGCATGCCGGAAGCAGGCGCCACCATAAACCAGGATCATGGTCGGGCGATGACATGGGTCAATCATTCGCCCGCAAACAGCGATCAGATCCACCAGGTTTCCGGGTTGAGGATCGGCCGGTCGTCAATGGCACGCAGCAGGCCGACGACAGCCCGGATCAGCCACCAGATGCCGACCACGAAACCCAGCAGGATACCGATGCCGATGAAACTGGTCAGGGCTGCAACGACGATCCCCACTACCCCCAACCAGAAGGTGCGGATGATGAAGGTAAAGTGTGTTTCCCACAGCGTGCCATAGGCGTCCTGCCGCTTCAGATAGGCGATGATCACGCCGATCAGGCCGAACCCGACAATGGTCAGCAGATTGCAGATCACCACAATCATGCGCAGGGAACTGTTGCTTCTGTGCCTACCGTAATCGGTCATCCTATGCCCCCCTTTGTTCCGTATGGAAACCCAACCATGCTGGCATTGCGGACAGAACGGCAACAAAAAGGCCACGCCGGTTTATGCCGGCGTGGCCTTTTTCAAACCGACACAGTTTTGCATCAACCCTGCGCGGCAGCCCGCTCAATGCTTTCCTGGATCAGCTTGGCGGCGACATCCGCCTCGTCCCAGCGGACGATGCGGACCCACTTGCCATGTTCCAGGTCCTTATAGTGCTCGAAGAAGTGGGCGATCTGCTCGACCAGGATCTGCGGCAGCTGACGGTAACTGGTGATGTCCTTGTAGAACGGATGCAGCTTGTCCACCGGCACGGCCAGGATCTTCTCATCCATGCCCGCATCATCTTCCATAATCAGCACGCCGATGGGGCGGGAGCGCAGGACGACGCCGGGGACCACGGGGGTCGTACCCACCACCATCACGTCGATCGGATCGCCATCCAGCGCCAGCGTGTGCGGGACGAAGCCGTAATTGGCCGGATAGAACATCGCCGTGTGCAGGAAACGGTCGACGTAGAGCGCGCCGCTATCCTTGTCCAGCTCGTACTTAACGGGCTGGCCGCCCTGCGGGATCTCGATGACGACGTTGATGTCCCAGGGCGCGTTCTTGCCGACGGGGATCTTGGTGATGTCCATGGTTACGGCCTTCTTGGCAACTGAACAGAGTGAATTACCGGCGCGATCCTAGCCGAGTGCACGTGCGAAATGAAGTTTGCGGAAGGATGACCCCCTGTGCATTTCCGCCGCATCTACCAAGGTCGTAGGTCAAATCCGGCGCTGGAACGGCAAAGGGCCGCCGGGTTGCCCCGGCGGCCCTTCCCACGGCTGGGTCTGACCCCTGCTTACTTCTTCTGCGGCGCCGGGGCAGCCGGGGCGGCAGGCATGGGCGAGCCGTCAATGTTGAACTTCTCAACCTTGGCGGTCTTCTCCAGACCCTTCACCACGTCCTCGGCGATCTCCTGGGCCACCATCTGGCGCAGCTGCGGCGTGGCCTGGTCCAGCGTCGGCGGAACCTGCTTGCGCTTGTCGGTCAGCTTGATGACATGGAAGCCGAACTCGGTCTGCACCGGGGCCTGGCTGACATCACCCACCTTCATGGCGAAGGCGGCGTTGGCAAACTCCGGCACCATGCGGTCCTTGGTGAAATAATCCAGGTCGCCACCACGGTCCTTGGTCCCGTCGGTGCCCTTCTCAGCCGCCAGCTTGGCAAAGTCGGCGCCGCCCTTCAGCTGCTTGATGATGGCATCAGCCTCTTCCTTGGTCTTCACCAGGATGTGGCTGGCGCGCACTTCGTCCTGCGGCGGGTTTTCCTTGATCCACTTGTCGTAGGCGGCCTTGATCTTCTCAGGGCTCATCTTCTTGTCGATCTCGGCCTTCAGCCAGGCCTGCTGGACGAACTGCTCCTCGGCCTGCTTCAGGCGCTTCTTGACGTCGGCGCTGTCCTGCAATTTGGCCTTGTAGCCAGCCTCGGTTACCAGCTGTGCCTGGATCAGCTGATCGACCAGCTGCGGATAGATCATCTGCAAGGGCATCTGCTGCACCTGCGGGTCCAGCTGCTGCAACAGGGCGATCACGTCGGAACGCTTGAACTCCTTGCCGTTGGCGCGGGCGACGACCGGATCGTCAGCCAGGGCGGAACCAGCGGCGGCGGGCTTGGCGGCGGGTGCGGCGGGTTTGGCCGCGTCCTGGGCCATGGCCGGAGAAAGGGCAACGGCAGCGACCGACCCGAGGGCGGCGACAACCAGAGCGGCACGCATGGTCTTGAACGACATCTGTGGGGGTTCCCTCGAAACAATCTGGTCGGTCGGCGGGAACATCCCCAGCAGACCGCACCGGCATAAAGCATGACAGGCCATGGGCAGGCAAGGGGCCACGCGCATGGTCTTAAGGCCAGTACAGACCCCATCCGCGTGGCCATTTCATGGCTGCAACGCCCCGGAAAGGCGCGTTGATGTGGCATTGCCGCATTGACCGATGCGATGCGCGGTCTTATCTGTGACGGGCGCTGGAATGGGCGAGGCCTGTTCCGGTACAAAACCTTCCCGGCGGCCATACGGCCCGTGACCGGGATATCGTCATGTCCGGTGTCCTTCGCGCCTGTTCCTTTTCTGGAGTGCCTCTATGTTCGGTTCCATCGCCCGCAAGCTGTTCGGCAGCGCCAATGAGCGGGTGGTCAAGGGTCTGCGCAAGCGGGTGGAAGCCATCAACGCGTTGGAGCCGAAGTTGTCCGGCCTGTCCGACGCCGAGCTGCAGATGCGCACCGACTGGCTGCGCGACCGGCTGGAAAAGGGCGAGACGCTGGACGCCATTCTGCCCGATGCCTTTGCGACCGTGCGCGAAGCGTCCAAGCGCGTCATGGGCATGCGGCATTTCGACGTACAGATGATCGGCGGCATGGTGCTGCATTCCGGCAAGATCGCCGAAATGCGTACCGGTGAAGGCAAGACCCTGGTCGGTACCCTGGCAGTCTATCTGAACGCGTTGCAGGGCAAGGGCGTGCATGTCGTCACCGTGAACGACTATCTGGCCCGCCGCGACGCCACGCATATGGGCAGGCTGTACAGCTTTCTGGGCCTGACGACGGGCGTCATTGTGCATGGGCTGGATGACGAGGAACGGCGCGCCGCCTATGCCTGCGACATCACCTATGGCACCAACAACGAATTCGGCTTCGATTATCTGCGCGATAATATGAAGTACCGCCTGACCGACATGGTGCAGCGGCCCTTCAACTACGCCATCGTCGACGAAGTGGACAGCATCCTGGTGGATGAGGCGCGCACGCCGCTGATCATCTCCGGCCCGTCCACCGATGGTTCTGAACTGTATATCGCCATCAACAAGGTGATGGCGCATATCGGCGAAGGCGATTTCGAGAAGGACGAGAAGGCGAAGGCCGTCTCCATGACCGAGTCGGGCACCGAGAAGGTGGCCCAGATTCTGAAGGACATGGAGCTGCTGAAGACCGGCGACCTCTACGACATCCACAATATCTCCCTGGTCCATCACATGAACCAGGCGCTGAAGGCCCACCAGCTGTTCACGCGCGACGTGGATTACATCGTCAAGGACGACAAGGTCGTCATCATCGACGAGTTCACGGGCCGCATGATGGAAGGCCGCCGCTATTCCGAAGGCCTTCATCAGGCGCTGGAAGCCAAAGAAGGCGTGTCGATCCAGCGCGAGAACCAGACGCTGGCCAGCATCACCTTCCAGAATTATTTCCGCCTCTATCCCAAGCTGGCCGGCATGACCGGCACGGCCATGACCGAGGCGGCCGAATTCGCGGAAATCTATGGTCTGGACGTGGTGGATATCCCCACCAACCTGCCCGTGGCCCGCAAGGACCAGGATGACGAGGTCTATCGCACGGCGCAGGAAAAGTACGAGGCCATTGTCAAGCTGGTCGAGGAATGCCGCGCGCGCCAGCAGCCCATGCTGGTCGGTACCGTTTCGATTGAGAAATCAGAAACGCTGGCGGCCCTGCTGAAGAAGAAGGGCATCCCGCATAATGTGCTGAACGCCCGCTATCACGAGCAGGAAGCCTATATCGTTTCGCAGGCGGGTCGTCCCGGTGCCGTAACGATCGCCACCAACATGGCCGGTCGCGGCACCGACATCCAGTTGGGTGGCAATTTCGAGATGCGGGTGGAGTTCGAACTGGCCGACGTGCCCGAAGGCGAGGAGCGCAACCGCCGCATCCAGACCATCCGCGACGAGATCGCAGCCGCCCGCGAAGTGGTGCTGAAGGCTGGCGGCCTGTATGTTGTCGGTACCGAGCGCCATGAGAGCCGCCGTATCGATAACCAGCTCCGTGGCCGTTCGGGCCGTCAGGGCGATCCGGGTGCGTCGAAATTCTTCCTGTCGCTGGATGATGACCTGATGCGCATCTTCGGCAGCCAGCGTCTGGACGGCATGCTCCAGAAGCTGGGCCTGCAGGAGGGTGAGGCGATCATCCATCCCTGGATCAACAAGGCCCTGGAAAAGGCGCAGCAGCGCGTCGAAGCCCATAACTTCGAAATCCGCAAGAATCTGCTGAAGTACGACAATGTCATGAATGACCAGCGTAAGGTCATTTATGAACAGCGCAAGGAGATCATGGAGGCCGAGGACGTCCAGGAAATGGTCACGTCCATGCGCCATGAAGTGATCACCGATATGGTGCGCCGCGCGATCCCGGAAAACGCCTATGCCGAGCAGTGGAACGTCAATCTGCTGCATGAGGAATGCCTGCGTCTGCTGGGCGCCGACCTGCCGGTCCGGGAATGGGCCAAGGAGGAAGGCATCGCGGATGAGGAAATCAGCGAGCGTCTTCTGAAATTCGCCGACGACAAGATGGCGGAGAAGGAAGCCGCCTATGGTGCCGAGCTGCTGCGCAATATCGAGAAGAGCCTGCTGCTCCAGATCCTGGATCAGGTCTGGAAGGATCATCTGCTCTCGCTTGACCATCTGCGCCAGGGCATCAATCTGCGCGCCTATGCGCAGCGCGACCCGCTGAACGAGTATAAGAAGGAAGCGTTCGAGCTGTTCTCCGGCCTGCTGGATAATCTGCGCGAGCAGGTGACCCAGATGCTGATGCTGATCCAGGTCCGCGTCAACGAGCCGGAGCCGATGCCGATGCCCATGCCGGAATTCGGCCAGGAAACCCGCTACGACCCGGCCTTGGCCGGCCTGCCGCCCGCCGATGCCCCCCTGCCCGAAGGCATGGTGCGCCGCGCCTCCATCCCGAATTTCGGCATGGGTGCCGCCGCCTTGCCGGTGGCGCAGGAAACCGACCTGACCGATGGCGAAGCCTGGGTGAACACCCCGCGCAATGCCCCCTGCCCCTGCGGCAGCGGCAAGAAGTTCAAGCATTGCCACGGTGCCGCCGGTTAAGGGCGGCATCCAACAAACCAACCTGCCGCCGGCCCTTGGCCGTACCGGCAAATCCGTCCTAACAGCGCCGCCTCATAACCAGGGCGGTTCATTCAGTATCGGGAGTTGTGGCGTCATGCCGAAGATGGTGTTCATTGAAACCGACGGCACCCGCCGCGAGGTGGATGCCCCCCTGGGCCTGTCGATCCTGGAAGTGGCCCGCCGCCACGATATCGACCTGGAAGGCGCCTGCGAGGGCTCGCTGGCCTGTTCCACCTGCCATGTCGTGGTCGCACCGGAATGGTACGACCTGCTGCCCGACGCGCAGGAAGATGAAGAGGATATGCTGGATCTGGCCTTCGGCCTGACCAAGACCTCCCGCCTGGGCTGCCAGATCCGCATCACCCCGGAACTGGACGGGCTGACGGTCAAGCTACCCGGCGCAAAGTAAGATAGAAACGTCATGGCGCTGATCCGTCAGACCTTGCCGGACCTCGCCACGCCGGGCGGCCTGTTCGACCGGTTGCGCGGGGCCACGCGCCCCGCCTGGAACCGTTATGTCCGCCACCCGTTCGTGGCGGGCATGGGCGACAGTACCTTGCCTGAGGCCTGCTTCCGGCATTACCTGATCCAGGATTACCTGTTCCTTATCCATTTCGCCCGCGCCTATGCGCTGGCCGCTTTCAAGGCCGACAATCTGGCCGATATGCGGGCGGCGGCACGGTCAATGGCGGCGATCCTGGATCTGGAAATGGGCTTGCATGTCAAATATTGTGCCGGCTGGGGCCTGGATGAGGCCGCGATGCAGGCCGCACCCGAGGCGCAAGGCACGCTGGCCTATACGCGCTTCGTGCTGGAACGCGGGCTGGCCGGTGATCTGCTGGACCTGCATGTAGCGCTGGCCCCCTGTATCATCGGCTATGCTGAGATTGCGGCCAACCTGCTGGCCGATCCGGCAACGAAGCTGGATGGCAATCCCTATGGCGACTGGATCGCCATGTATGCCGACCCCGAATACCGTTCCGTGGCGGCGGCACAGGTGGATCTCCTGGATCGACTGTCGGCCACACGCGGGGGTGAGGCCCGGTTCAATGATCTGACCCGCAGCTTTGATGCCGCCAGCCGGTTGGAGGCCGGGTTCTGGGACATGGGGCTGGGGCTGCTGCCATGAACAATACGGCGCCCCCCGCGCGCGCCGACCGCCTGACAATACTGGCGCCCCTGCTGCTGGTCCTGTCCGTCTCCATGCCGCCGCTGGGCGGTGGGTTGGCCAAGGATGTGTCGCAAGGGCATGACATTCTGGCGCTGGCCTTCCTGCGCAACGCCATCTCCGCCGCCATCATGCTGGCCATCGTGCGGCCTTCGTTTCGCAACTTGACAGGCGCGCAATGGCGGGCGGCGGCGGCACTGGGGGCCTCGCTGGCCGCCATGAATGCGTGCTTCTATCTGGCGCTGGCCCGGCTGCCGCTGGGTGTGGCGGTGGCGATTGAGTTTCTGGGGCCGCTGGCCGTGGCCATGGTCGGGGCCCGGCGGGTGGTGGATTATCTCTGGCCGCTGCTGGCGCTGGCGGGTGTGCTGCTGTTGACACCGCTGGCAGGCGCGGAACGGCTGGACCCGCTGGGTCTGTTCTTCGCCATCGTTACTGCCGTGGGCTGGGCCGCCTATATCCTGATGTCGCGGCATGCAGGGCGGGAGATTCCGGGGATGACGGGGCTGGCCCTGGCGCTGTTGTTCGCCACCCTGTTCACGGCCCCGGTCGGCATGCCTGTATCCGGTCCCTATCTGGCCAGTCCTGAGTTGCTGGGGATGGTGGTGGTCGTGGCGATGCTGTCCACCCTGCTGCCCTATGCGCTGGAATTCGTGGCACTGCGGCGCGTCTCCACGGCCCTGTTCGGCATCATGATGGCGATGGAGCCGGCCCTGTCCGCCATTGTCGGCCTGTTCTTGCTGAACGAGGTGCTGTCGCTGTCGGCGGTGGCGGCTATCGCCTTGATCTGTCTGGCCGCACTGGGGTCCAACCTTACGCGGCGCGACGCCTGATCCAGCCTTTCTCGATAAAGCCGGTCTTCATGCCGACC
>JAEMSB010000067.1:0-2116 GCA_016463045.1 Niveispirillum sp. | reverse complement strand
GAACCCGGCATGCACCGCCTGATGCAGGGCGAATTGACCCCAGTCGGCCCAGCCGGACAGATCCGGCGGGTCCAGGTCGACCCGCGTGGTCAGGTCGGGGAAGGACAGATCCGCACTGCCCACGAAGAAGGAAAACAGCACATTATTGATGATGTGCACGCCCATCGCCGCCTCCAGCCGCCCGAAGCGGGTGGTGATCCAGGATAGGAACAGGGCCATGCAGAAAATCTCCGCCCGCATGGCCCAGACCGCCTGTGCGCCGGACCCTTCATGCACCAGGGTAAACAGCACCGCCGTCAGAAGCGAGGCCGGCAGGACGTGGCGAAACAGCAATTGCGCGCCCTGCGCCAGATAGCCACGGAACAGCAACTCCTCTGCCGAGGCCTGCAGACTGAAGAGCAGCACCGATAGCGGGGCCAGCAGCAGGAAGGTCGTCAGGCTTGTTTGCGACAGGCGCAATTCGCCCGCCCATAGGCCGATGCCCACCTGCACCAGCATGGGCAGTGCGAAGACAAGGGCCGCCCGGCCCATCATCCCCCAGTCCAGCGAACGGCCGGGCGCGATCAGGTCGGATAGGCGCAGCCGGTGCAGCCAATGCAGCACCAGGGCCATAACCGGAATAGCGATGGAGTTGATGGTCAGCAGCCCATAGGTCTGCAAGTAGGGAGTACCCGGCAGCACGCGCGCCAGCCCTGTCACCATCATGAAGATGGCGATACCCGCCAGCAGCATCAGCACAACAATCATGACGGTGCCGAACAGATAGGCCCCACGCGACTGTCCCGTCGCCACGCCCGCCATGTGGACCGGCGTCTCTTCACCCGTCATTCCGGCTGCCCCTGTGCGTGGCCCGCGACAAAGCCGGTGCGCAGGCCGATGAACCAGTAATTGGCGCAGACGGCGCCATAGATCAGCATCTGGGCCAGCACGGCATTGATGTCGAAACTGCTGTCGCGGAAATCTTCCTGAAAACCGCTGACCGCAGGCAATCCATGGTCGGGGCGGGCAGCCAGAGTGAAGACGATGATATTATGGGCGAAATGCACGCCCATGGCGGGTTCCAGCCGCCCGGCCCGCGTGGTCAGCCAGGAAAGTGCCAGACTGATCATCAGGATATTGATCTTGCGGTCCCAGCCGGTATCAAAGCCGCCCGTATCATGCAGCGACAGGAAAATGACGGCCACCGGCAATGCCGCCAGCATCGCATGACCGAACAGGACCTGGAAACCCTGCGCCAGATAGCCCCGGCAGACCATTTCCTCCGCCGTGGCCTGCAACGCCACCAGCACCAGCATCATGGGCAGCAGCGCCAGGGCCGCCCGCCAATCGCCCAGGCCCAACTGACCACTCATCACCGCCATGATGATCACGGGCGTGAAGGCCAGGGCATAGGTGGCGGCCGACCGGGCCATCATGCCCAGGTCCAGATGCTGTTCAGGGGCCACCACGCTCATCAGCGAGCGGCCCTGCATGTTTAGCACAGCGGTCAGCAGCAGGATGATGGCGGCCAGCGCCAGCAGATTGGTGATGCGGCGGATGGCGGGGTCCCCCTCCATCCAGCCCAGTGACAGGCTGACGGTTTCGGAGATGCCGCCTGCAGCCCAAGCCACCGGAAAGACCAGCAGGCCCAGCGCCAGCATGCCCACGGCGTAATGCCAGAAGGACAGGCCCAGATGCACGCCCACCATATGCACCGGCACAGGCGCCCAGCCCCGACCTTCGCCCCCCTGCCGCATGGTGTCATCCGTCGCTGTTGCAACAGCCGGTGTAACCCCTGGCGGCAGGGGGGCGCAAGGCCGCCCAAACTCAACTCACCGTGAAGCCATGGTCGGTGAGGGGAAGTGACCGCACCCGCTTGCCGGTCGCGGCGAACAGGGCGTTGACCAGGGCGGGCGGCAGGGGTGGGGTCATCGGCTCCCCCGCCCCGCCCACGGGTGCGTCGGGACTGTCGATCAGGATCACCTCAATCTGCGGGATGCGATCCATCTGGATCAGGCTGTACTGATCGAAATTGCGGCTGCTGACCGCCCCTTTCTCCAGGGTGACCTTCTCCGCCAGGCTGGCTGACAGGGCCATCAGGATGGACCCTTCACCCTGGGCCCGCACGCTGTCGGGA
>JAEMSB010000504.1 GCA_016463045.1 Niveispirillum sp. | reverse complement strand
CCAGAATACCCTGATGCTGCTGCTGACGCTGGATGGCGTGCTGCTGCTGCTGCTGGGGGCGGTGGTAGCGCGGCGGATTGTGGCGCTGTGGGTGGAGCGGCGCCAAGGTTTGGCGGCGTCACGGCTGCATATGCGGCTGGTGGCGGTTTTCTCCATCCTGGCCGTGGCCCCGGCCATCATCATGGCCATCTTTTCCGCCTTGTTCTTCTATGTCGGCCTGCAAAGCTGGTTTTCCGACCGGGTGCGGCTGGTGGTGGATGAAAGCCTGGCGGTGGCCGAAGGCTATCTGAAGGAACATCAACAGACCCTCTCGCGCGATGCGGAGGTGATGCGCAATGATCTGGCGCGTCTGCCGCTCAATATCTATTGGGACCCGCCGCGCTTCCGCCAGTATTTCCAGTCACAGGCCCTGATGCGCAATGTGACGGAGGCGGTGATTTTCGACGGCACAGGCCAGGTGACCGCCGTGTTCGGCCTGGGCTTTGCCTTTGATTTCACCACCGTCCATGCCGAAGATCTGGAGCGCGCGCGCAAGGGCGAGGTGGTGCTGATCGTCAGTGAGGGTGGCAACCGCGTGAATGCCATCGTCCTGCTGGATCAGGATTTTGACCGATTCCTGTTCATCGGCCGCCCGGTGGAAAGCCGGGTGCTGGAACATATGGATGTGACGCAGAGTGCCGTGCAGGAATACCGCCATATGGAGGAGCAGCGCTTTGCGCTGCAGACCCGCATGGCGGTGATCTTTGTGGGCGTGGCCGTGCTGCTGCTGCTGGCCGCCATCTGGCTGGGCCTGAATTTCGCGACATATCTGGTGGCCCCCATTTCGTCGCTGATTGCGGCGGCGGAACGTATCCGCGCCGGTGACCTGACGGCGCGTGTGCCCGATAGCGGGCTGGAGCCGGAGGATGAGTTGGTCAACCTGTCCCGCGCCTTCAACCGCATGACCAGCCAGCTGGAAAGCCAGCGCTCGGAACTGGTGGAGGCGAACCGGCAGTTGGACCTGCGGCGGCGCTTCACAGAGGCGGTGCTGGCCGGCGTGTCGGCCGGCGTGCTGGGCCTGGACCAGAATGGCCGCATCAACCTGCCCAACCTGTCGGCGGCCAATCTCCTGTCGGTGGGCGACCCGGCGTCCCTGATCGGGCGTGACCTGTTGGAGGTGGTGCCGGAGCTGGACGAGCTGATGGGCAATATCCGCCGTCGCGGGGGGCGACAGGTGGAAGGACAGGTGCAGATCCGCCGCGGCGGACAGCAGAAAACCCTGTTGGTCCGCGTGGCTGCCGAACTGGTGGCGGGGGAGGTGAAGGGTTTCGTTGTCACCTTCGACGATGTCTCCGAACTGATGTCGGCGCAGCGCAAGGCAGCCTGGGCCGATGTGGCGCGGCGCATCGCGCATGAGATCAAAAACCCGCTGACGCCCATTCAGCTGTCGGCGGAACGGCTGCGGCGCAAGTACCTGAAGGAAATCACCAGCGATCCCGACACGTTCAAGGCCATGACCGATACGATCGTGCGCCATGTCGATGATATCGGGCGCATGGTAGATGAATTCTCGGCCTTTGCCCGCATGCCGCAACCGGTGATGAAGCCGACGGCCATGCAGGACCTGACGCGGCAATCCGTGCTGTTGCAGGCCTCTGCCTACCCGTCGATCAAGTTCCAGTGCGACATGCCCGAGGCACCGCTGGTCGTCACCTGTGACAGCCGGCAATTGGGCCAAGCGCTGACCAATCTGTTGAAAAATGCCGGCGAAGCCATTGAAGGCCGGTTGGAGGAAACACCCGACGGTGCCGATAAGGTGCCGGGCGAAATCACGGCCCGCATCCAGGTGGAGGATGAACGGGTCCTGCTGGCGGTTGAGGATAATGGCAAGGGTCTGCCGCAGTCCGAAGAACGGGATCGGTTGACCGAGCCCTATGTCACCACGCGGGCCAAGGGCACAGGCCTTGGCCTCGCCATCGTGAAGAAGATCATGGAGGACCATGGCGGTGCGATATTGCTGGAGGATCGGCCGGGCGGTGGCGCCCGTGTCACACTGATCCTGCCCCGCAACATCGCACCCACGGCCACGGTCGTTCCGGAAATGAACACCGCCGACGCGCGGAGGGGTTGAGAAGACATGGCGCATGACATTCTGATCGTCGATGACGAGGCCGATATCCGCATGCTGATCGCCGGCATCCTGGAGGATGAAGGCATGAAGACGCGCGAGGCGGCGGATGCGGACCAGGCGCTGGCCGCCGTCGCCGCCCGCCGGCCCAGTCTGGTCATCCAGGATATCTGGTTGCAGGGCAGCCGCCTGGACGGGCTGCAGGTTCTGGCCGAACTGAAGCGCGACCATCCAGATGTGCCCGTCGTCATGATCTCCGGCCATGGCAATATCGAAACGGCGGTCGCGGCCATCAAGAACGGGGCCTACGACTTCATCGAAAAGCCGTTCAAGGCCGACCGCCTGCTGTTGCTGGTCGAACGCGCCATTGAGGCCGCACGCCTGCGCCGGGAAAACCGGGAACTGCGGGTCAAGGTCGGGGCGGATTTCGACCTGATCGGCCGGTCGCTTCCCGTGAACCAGCTTCGCCATTCGGTGGAAAAGGTGGCGCCGACCGGCAGCCGTGTCCTGATCTCCGGCCCGCCGGGCAGCGGCAAGGAGGTGGTGGCCCGCATGCTGCACGCCAAGTCGCGGCGCAATGACGGGCCGTTCGTCGCCCTGAACTGCGCCACCATGCGGCCCGACCGGCTGGAGGTGGAGCTGTTTGGTACCGAACATGGGTTCGAGGGTGGGGGCCGCAAGGTCGGCACCTTTGAACAGGCCCATGGCGGCACCCTGTTCCTGGACGAGGTGGCGGACATGCCGCTGGAAACCCAGGGCAAGATCGTGCGCGTCTTGCAGGAACAGACGTTCGAGCGGGTAGGGGGCACATCGCGGGTGGAGGTGGATGTCCGCGTCATTGCGTCCACCAACCGCGACCTGACGGCGGAGATTGAGATCGGGCGTTTCCGTCAGGACCTGTTCTATCGCCTGTCTGTCGTGCCCCTGAAAATGCCGCCCCTGCGGGAGCGTCGGGAGGATATCCCCCTGCTGGCCCGGCATTTCATGCAGCGCACGGCGGAGACGGCGGGCCTGCCGGTACGGGTGTTTGGCGAGGATGCGATGGCGGCGCTGCAGGCCTATGACTGGCCCGGCAATGTGCGTCAGCTGCGTAATACGGTGGAATGGCTACTGATCATGGTAGCCGCCGACCCGTCAGAGGCGATCCGTGCCGACATGCTGCCGCCCGAGATCGGGGCCATCACGCCCACCGTCCTGAAATGGGAAAAGGGCGGGGAGATCATGGGCCTGCCTCTGCGGGAGGCGCGCGAGGTGTTCGAGCGTGAATATCTGCTGGCCCAGGTCACCCGCTTCGGCGGCAACATCTCCCGCACCGCCAGCTTCGTGGGCATGGAGCGGTCGGCCCTTCACCGCAAGCTGAAATCGCTGGGCGTGCATGGCTCGGACA